>JBIKIB010000036.1:0-16579 GCA_044361845.1 Chitinophagaceae bacterium
CGGATGTTCCGATAGATATTTCCTTCGAGATCCGGTTGTTCGCATTTGTCATGAAAGGCTTCGATGTCGAGGGTCTTGAATATCGCCTCTGACCCATCGCTCAGCAGGGCCTGCACTTCCAGCAGGTGTTCTCTAGTGCTGCGGTACACAACCGAGTTGGATCCGCAAGAGTTGTTACCCACCATCCCACCGATCATGGCGCGGTTGGCGGTGGAGGTCTCCGGTCCGAAGAACAGTCCATGCGGTTTGAGGAACAGGTTGAGTTCATCACGTACCACGCCGGGTTCGACGCGGACCCATTTTTCTTCCCGGTTGAGTTCAATGATCCGGGTGAAATGATGGGATACATCTACAACGATGCCGTTGCCTACGACCTGTCCTGCGAGGGATGTGCCCGCTGTGCGCGGGATGAGGGAGGTCTTCTCGGTCCGGGCGAAGGCAATGAGCTTTCGGATGTCTTCTTTTGACTTCGGGATGGCCACCGCAAGGGGCATCTCCCGATAGGCGGATGCATCGGTGGCATAGAGGATGCGCATCTTTTGATCGAAGTGCAACTCACCATCGAGCGTCCGGGACAGTCTGTTAAGCTTTTCGGTCATGCGTTCGGTTATCTGGAAAGTTCAGCCTGAAAAATGAGAACGGGCGTTTCGCGGATACAGCAGCCTGTTCCGCGAAACGCCTCATCTCATGTTCCTGCGCCGGATGTATCAGCCCAGTTTCTGCTTCAGGTTTTCATCAATCGCATCGAGGAACTCCTCCGTGTAGAGGTAGTGGTCGCCGTGGCTCACTTTGTTTCCATGGATGCAGACGGCTAGATCCTTTGTCATCTTTCCGCTTTCAACGGTCTCGATGCACACGCTTTCAAGCGCTTCTGCAAAATCGATCAGTGCCTGGTTGTCATCGAGCTTGCCGCGGAAAGCCAGTCCCCTTGTCCATGCAAAGATGGATGCGATCGGGTTGGTGCTTGTCGGGCGGCCTTTCTGATGCTCACGGAAGTGGCGGGTGACGGTGCCGTGTGCCGCTTCAGCTTCCATCGTTTTGCCGTCGGGAGTGACGAGGACGGATGTCATCAGTCCAAGGGATCCGTAACCCTGTGCCACGGAGTCGCTCTGCACATCTCCGTCATAGTTCTTGCAGGCCCAGATGAACCCTCCGTTCCATTTCATCGCGCTGGCGACCATATCGTCGATGAGCCTGTGCTCATAGGTGATGCCTGCGGCCTCGAACTGCGGTTTGAATTCGTTCTCGAAGACCTCTTGGAAGATGTCCTTAAAGCGTCCGTCGTATTTTTTGAGGATCGTATTCTTGGTGCTGAGGTAGAGTGGCCATACTTTCTGCAGCGCCATGTTCATACAACTGCGGGCGAATCCGCGGATGCTCTCCTCTGTGTTGTACATCGCCATGGCGACACCGCCGCCTTTGAACTGGAAAACCTCGTGTTCAATGACCTGTCCGTCTTCACCTTCGAATTTGACGGTGAGCTTTCCCTTGCCGGGTACGACAAAATCTGTTGCCCGGTACTGGTCTCCGAATGCATGTCGGCCGACGATGATCGGTCGGTTCCATGTCGTCACCAGTCGGGGGATGTTCTTGATCACGATCGGCTCGCGGAAGACCGTGCCGTCCAGTATATTGCGGATGGTCCCGTTCGGGCTTTTCCACATCTGCTTCAGGTTGAATTCCTTCACGCGATCCTCGTCTGGGGTGATGGTGGCGCATTTGATGCCCACGCCATACTGACGGATGGCATTGGCGGCATCAACCGTCACCTGGTCGTTCGTTTGGTCGCGGTATTCCACACCAAGGTCGTAGTACTTGATGTCGATGTCCAGGTAGGGGAGGATAAGCTTGTCCTTGATGAATTTCCAGATGATGCGGGTCATCTCGTCGCCGTCCAACTCCACCACGGGGTTGGCTACTTTGATCTTTTGTGCCATTGTTTGTGTTCTGTTTAGGGGACTGCAAAAATACGGGTATTGCGGATTAGGTCAGGCTAAAAATCTCATCCGGTCACTGCGACTGGTGCCTGTTTTTCAGGGGGCATTCCGATGCTTTCCGAATCGTTGGTTGACCGTCAGCCAGAGGATCTCGGAAGACTCCACGGTGGCGGGTCTGTTCCGCTGTCCGAACTGGTGGTTGTAGAGTACCCCGATGCTCAGGTCCTTGCCAAACTGCACCAATGGTCCGATCATCAGCCGGTTGTTGTCGAAAAAATTATGGACGATCTCCCTGCCTGCATTGATGAAGACCTCGTCGCCGAATGTCAGCAGCAGCATGCGTTCAGGATGTTTTTTTGAGAGGGGCAGCACCGGGGTCTGTGTCTGCAGCCGGTACCGAAAACGGATATTGAAGTTTTTTTCATTACGGAACGGACTTCCCGGCAGGTTCCGGAAATACCGGGCCTCGATCCGGAGGCGTTGCTGCAGCCAGGTCCGTCCTATGTGTTGCGGATGGTTGAATTCCTGCCATAGGCGGAACTCGGTCCTGCTCATGACGTCTTCCTGGAAAAAACGGAAGCATGCAAGCCCTGTCACTCCCTGTATATTTCCCGTCAAAGGATACCCGATCCCTGCCCGCAGCAGGTGCTGCGACCAGCTGCTGAATTCATCGATCCTGCGGATACCCCCATCCGCATATAAAACCAGGCCTCTACCCAATGCCGTCTGCGTATAATACTGCATCCATTGCTGGTT
Organism: Chitinophagaceae bacterium; assembly: GCA_044361845.1. GTDB lineage: Bacteria > Bacteroidota > Bacteroidia > Chitinophagales > Chitinophagaceae > Pollutibacter. Next base: position 2,694 of record JBIKIB010000036.1, read on the forward strand.
ATTATGCAGGGTGGTGCGCTGGGCAAAGGAAGTTGAAACGATGAACAGTAAGATCAGCGTGACAAGTTTCATCTGATGTGAAGGTATAAAGCCTTTGGTTTTTTCCCGGATGTTTCTGTTCGTTACCACCGACTGACCGGCATCTGCATGGGCGCCTCATCATTGGTCGCGGCTCTCGTATCGGTCAGCGGGCGATGCGAGGCGGCTGATTTTGCCATGCTGTAGCTTCATTCAGGGGTGTCAACATCTGTCTTGCCCTGTCGTCGATTGGAAAGGGGTGGAACCCTTGGAGAGTACCCCCACCCTCCAAGGGTGTACCCACTCTTGGAGAGTTCCCTAACCCTTGGAGAGTACCCCCACCCTCCAAGGGTGTACCCACTCTTGGAGAGTTCCCTAACCCTTGGAGAGTACCCCCACCCTCCAAGGGTGTACCCACGCTTGGAGGGTTCCCTAACCCTTGGAGAGTACCCCCACCCTCCAAGGGTTAGGGAACTCTCCAATCATCCCAGTGCCACATCCAGGATCATCATCACGAGGAATCCACCAATGAATCCAAGCACGGAGATATCCGTGAACCGGTCCCGTTGTGTTTCCGGAATGACTTCTTCCACCACCACATAGATCATGGCGCCGGCGGCGAACGCCAGTGCGAAGGGCAGGACCGGTTGCATATATATCACTGCCACGGCACCCACCACTCCGGCCACAGGTTCCACAATGGCTGATAACTGTCCATACCAAAAACTCTTGAACCGGCTGATGCCATTGCGGCGTAGAGGGACGGCCACCGCGAGGCCTTCCGGAAAGTTCTGGATGCCGATGCCGATCGCCAGTGCGATCGCACCCGGAATGCTGGCTTCTGCCATCCCGTTGGCAGCGGCCCCAAAAAGTATCCCCACTGCCAGCCCCTCGGGTATGTTATGCAGGGTGATGGCGAGGATCAATAAGGTCGTTTTTCGGAACTCTGTTTTCATACCCTCCGTCTCCTGCTCCCCGAAATTGAGGTGCAGATGGGGCATGAACCGGTCCAGAAAAAAAATGAACATCGCCCCGGCAAGAAAACCCACCGCTGCGGGAAGCCATTTCATGCCGGGCCACATGGACTCAGACATCTCGATGGCGGGATTCAACAGCGACCAAAAGCTCGCCGCTACCATCACCCCGCCGGTGAAGCCGAGCATGACATCCAGTACGGCCCGGTTGATGTCTTTGAAGAAAAAAACCAGCGAGGCACCGGCCGCCGTGACCAGCCAGGTGAATGTCGTGGCGATCAGCGCGGCATAGACCGGACCGATGCCGGTGAAAAACTGTTCGAGTTGCTGCATCATGGATTTGTGTTTTTAACCCGGATCTGTTCGGCCAGCAAGGCACTGATGATGACGGGTGTTGTATCGTTACAAGAAATCTCCATCGAATGGTCGAAACTGAAGCGACGACGGATCTCAAGCTTTGTGCCGATGCCGATATGGTGATGACTCAGCAATTCGAGCATGTCGGCACGGTGGTCTGAAACGGAACTGACTTCTGCACACTGCCCCACCGGCCATGCGGACAGCTGCAGTTGGGTGGATGCTTCCATCCTGCCCTCCCCATCAGGAATGGGGTCGCCATGGGGATCGAACTTAGGATACCCAAGGTACGCATCCAGCTTCTCGATCAACTTCTCACTGGTGATATGCTCAAGCTCCTCCGCCACTGCATGCACTTCATCCCAAGAAAATTGCAGCTTCTCGGAAAGAAAGAACTCCCATAACCGATGCCGGCGGATGATGCCCAGTGCCACTTTAGTACCATCCTCACTCAACCGAAACCCCCGGTATCGCTCGTAGGTGAGCAGCTCCTTCGCCTTCAGCTTCTTGAGCATGTCTGTCACCGAGGCCGGACGCGTGTTCAGGCCCGCTGCGAGTTCATTGGTGGTCACCAGATTACGATCATCCTGCAGATGGTAGATATGCTTGATGTAGTCCTGCTCGGTGGCCGTGTATCGCATGATCCAAAAAATAGTTTAGACAAATCTAAAAAATATTTTCATTAACCGGATTGTTTTTATCATGGACTTTACGCATCTGGCCGGCATACTGATAACACTAAAAAAAAGTTTGGCACAACGAAACACCCTACCTTTCCGTTCTACAAAAAACGATTCATGTATCGCTGGGTATTTCTGGTCATATTTTTTACGGCTATGCTTGCCTGCAAGCCGCGAAAGACGAACCTCGCCACCGACGAACCGGTCGCCATCGATGATTTCATTGAATCCTTCGACCCGCTGGCGCTTCCCTGGACGCTCACCGATGTCTCCCTTGCCCGAAAGATGAGCGATTCTTTCCTCATCAATCCATCGGTCATGAAACAATTCGTGCCGGATTCGGTTTTCAGTGCCGATTTCAAACGGAGCGACAAGATCCGTTTCCATGCCATCGGACGTGTCTCGCAGGCGAAAGGGGAGACCTACCTTTTCATCAAAGCATCCACTGCAACGAAAAGCGTCGGCTATGTCCTTTGCTATGACCGGGAGCCTGCCTTCAGGGCCGCCATGGTACTGGTCAGCCACCCGGGCCTTAAAGGCAGTTCCTCTGAGTCAAGCATGGACAAGAGACTCACGCTTACGCGTACCCGAAGCAGGCGGGGTGCTGACGGGCAGCCCGTCTACCGAAAGGATGCCTATGTCTACAACACGGTCGGTGTGTTCACACTGGTGCTGACAGAGAGCAATGAAGTGATACAAACTGACGAAGTATACAATCCGATCGACACACTCCCCCGGAAGCATCCGCTGAGCGGCGATTATGTGATCAATCGCAATGATTTCATTTCGATCCGCGATGGCCGGTCTGATAAACGCCTGCTGTTCTTCGTGCATATGACGAAGGATGGAGGGGACTGTCAGGGGGAATTGAGGGGGGAGCTGGACATCGTGAAATCATCATTGGGACAATACAACAAGGCTGACGATCACTGTGTCCTGGAGTTCGCATTCAGCGGGAACACCCTCACCCTCCGGGAACTCGAGGCCTGCGGGAACCATCGAAGCGTGCGGTGTGCATTCGGCGGTAATTATCCCAAAAGGAAAGTCCAAAAAAAGATCAGGAAGAAGTGATCGGTACCTCGGTAGGTCATTTTGCCAGACAGGGTTTCCTCTTTTGCGGTCACCAACGCTCATCCATCTTCCACGTTGTTGCCCTGTACCCACCCGGTAAGCATGGTCTTGTGATTATTCCCTTTTAAGCACTACCTTGCACGCTGTTTTCAAGTAAAGCATGTCAATCTTATGACCAATTTCAGTTCTTTCAAAGTTCCATATGCGGCAGACAAGCATTATGCAAAGAAAGTGGCTTACTTCTCGATGGAGTTTGCCGTGCATCAGCCGCTGAAGATCTACTCCGGTGGGCTGGGTTTCCTGTCGGGTTCGCATCTGCGAAGCGCATATGAATTGAAGCAGAACCTCATCGGTATCGGTATCCTTTGGAAATACGGGTACTACGACCAGTCCCGCAACCAGGACCAAACGCTGCAGGTACAGTGGAACGAGAAAGTGTATAATTTTCTGAAGGATACCGGCATCAAATTCCAGATCATCATACACGACGCACCTGTGTGGGTAAAAGTGTACTACCTGGATCCGGAAACATTCCAAAGTGCCCCGCTTTTCCTGCTGAGTACGGATCTGCCGGAGAATGATTACGTCTCTCAGACGATCACGCACAGGTTGTATGATGCGAATGTGGCGACCAAGGTCGCGCAGTTCATCCTCCTGGGCATCGGAGGCGCAAGGCTGATCGATGAATTGGGATTCAACCCGGATGTGTACCATCTGAACGAAGCACATGGCGTATCGGCTGTTTTCTATCTCTACAATAAACTGGGCAGTGTGGAGGCGGTCCGCCGCAAGCTGGTGTTCACCACGCACACACCGGAAGAAGCGGGAAATGAAAAGCATGATATATTCCTGTGCAATAAAATGTCATACTTCGATGGGCTGAGCATGGAAGAAGTCAGGCGGATCACCGGTATTCATGATGACCAGTTCAACCATTCACTGGTGGCACTCCGCTTCGCGCGAAAAGCCAACGGGGTATCTGAACTGCACGGCCATGTGAGCCGGAAGATGTGGGGAGGAATAGATGGTATCTGCCCTATCATACATATCACCAACGCGCAGAACTGGCGCTATTGGGCGGATAAGCAGCTCTACATCGCCATGGAAGAACAAAATGACGAGCGATTCGCCGATCGTAAAAATTACCTGAAGAAGCGCGCATTCGACATCGTCGCCGACCAGACCGGTAAGTTGATGGATCCCAAAGTGTTCACGATCGTATGGGCCAGGCGATTCGCAGGCTATAAACGCGCAGAGCTTATCACGCGCGACAAAGCCCGTTTTGAAGCCCTGCTGTCAAACAAAAAATATCCCGTACAGATCATCTGGGCGGGGAAACCTTATCCTGTCGATTATCCCGCCATCAGCGATTTTAACCACCTCGTCCACCTCAGCAAGCAATACAACAATATGGCAGTATGTGTGGGGTATGAGCTGGCGCTGAGCAAGCGGCTGAAGCAGGCATCCGACCTGTGGCTCAACAACCCCCGTGTGCCCCGTGAGGCTTCCGGTACCAGCGGGATGACGGCCGCCATGAACGGAGCGGTGAATTTCTCCACCAATGACGGATGGATCGTGGAGTTCATCGACCACGGGAACAACGGCTTCCTGATCACACCCACGGATTATGACAAGATGCATGTGCAGGAACAGGATCAATACGATCTTGACATGCTCTATGACATCCTCGAAAGACAGATCCTCCCGGCGTATTACGATAATCCTGATACATGGAAGCAGATCGTCCAGAACGGTATGCGCGATGTGCGGTTCCAGTTCGAATCCAACCGCATGGCAAAAGAGTATTATGAGCTGATGTACGATCCACAATAAGCGATCAGGAAATCAGGCTATGCTGACCTTTTCGTTACGGTGTATTTTCATTTTCTTGCGGCTTGCCCCGCACCCATCGCGGCATTCAGGAGAAAAGCGTGTATTGTTATGACAACCCTTTTTTGACTCACCATACGCATCCGTCACCTGGCTCCGGGGAATGCCTTTTTGCCCGGTGACGGATGCCGCATATCGCAAGCCTTCTGACGATCAAGATACACTAGTGGAGCTGACATCCGCTACCCCGTTGACCAGCCTGAAAAGCCATTAATAGAGCCTTTTCCAATAGAGTGTAGCCATTATTGAGAGGGGCGTTGGAGGCAGAGCGACCCGCGTTATATTTATTTCCCGATCGGTCAGGTCTGATCGTTCACAGGGAATTAATCCTTCAGGGATACCCATTTTTCAAGTTCGCCCTCGGTCATCACTCCTTGCAGTCTTTTCACTTCCTGCCCGTTCTTGTACAGTATGAAAGTCGGCAAGGCCTCGACTTTGAGGGCCTTCATCAGTTCGGTCTCGCTGCCGCCATCCATCTTCACCAGTTTTACGACCTTGTCGGATTTGTCCTTCATGTATGCTTCGAGGATCGGTTCCATCTTCCGGCATGGCGGGCACCAGGCGGCTCCGAAGTCGATGATCACGGTCGGGGCAGACAATGCCTGTGCATCGAAGTCTGCACGGGAAGTCTGCGGCTTCGACGGGTCATCCGCCACCAGTGGTTTGCCGCCACTTTTCCAGGCGATGATGCCCCCACTCAGGTTCGTGACATCTGTGAAGCCGATGCTGCGCAGGTAGTCAGCCGCCGCGGCACTGCGTCCGCCACTCAGGCAATAAATGAATACGGGTTTCGATTTGTCGAGGTGTTGCGTACGATCCCGGAATTGGGCTCTATCCGTCCAGTCGGCCTGCAGTGCGCCTTGCAGATGCCCACTGCCGAACTCCCCGGCAGTGCGGACATCCAGCAGTTGCACCCCCTTGCCGGTCATGGCTTTTTCGTACGCATCGGGGGGCAGTTCTGTCGCTGTCTGTGCATTGTTGTTACAGGACATCGTGAATATGGAGATCCACAATAGGAGAAACCTCGTCATGGTTTTTTTTTCAAAGATACTTAAATTGATTTTTCACGGCAGACACCTACGCCATTGCGTTTCGTAGAGGTCTCTTTTGAGGTGGATCTTGCGATCCTGTCATGTTGGAGAGCGCTCATTTGAGTTTGTGTGCGTAATATTTTTTCATCAGGAAGATATATGGTTCGAAGAGGTGGTGCGTGAAGTATACCCCGGACTTCTCTATGAATTTCTTGTGGTATTCCTCATCCGGCAATAATACGATCGGTGATCCTGCGCGCATGAAGTTCGAGTTGGGCGCATATTGGGGTTCCTTCAGGTCCGGGAGGTTTTTTTTCACCTGATCGTAGATGCGGTTCCCAAAATTCTTTTGGAATACTTTCTGTGTTTTTTCCGGTGCGCGCTTGATCTTCCGGTACACGCTTTTCAGCACCCAGTTCGCGGGCCATTTCTGTTTTCCCAGTAATATCTCGGCATCACTGAGTGGACTGCCGCTATTCAGGTCTCCGAATGTCTGCACAGTTCCGGGCATCTCCGGGACCCAGTCAGCTGCATTGATGACCGCAAATGCCTTGCCATCCCGCGTGATGAAGTCGAAATCATAAGCATAATAGAGATTGCCCGGTTTCGGGGGAGCACTGCAGTAGGTGCGCAGGGTTGTTGTGGATGGCAGGTCACCGGCTTCCCGCTTGTAGTACAGGTATGATGTCAGCAGGTAGGCCAATGCACCGCCCTGGCTATGTCCGAAGATGATGAAGTCATTTGTTTGACGATCTTTCATGAGTGCACTCAGCTCCCGGAGGATGTCTGGTGCAAGGTGTGCCAGACCGATCGTCCATCCGATGTGTACGGATGCTTTTTGATCTGCGGCAAGCTTGTATTTGAAGTCAACGCTGTCGCTGAGGCGGATGCTTCCTGTGGCGGGTACCATGGCTGCGTAGAAATTCTCCAGCCAGCTGGCAGCGCTCATCACGGTCCCGCGGAGGCTGATCACGGCGGTCCCGTCGTCCCTTATCCAAAGCTCCCAGCGATTCAGCAGTCCGAGTTCCGGGGACCGGTACAGGCGTTGGTATGAATTCTGCCGTCCCTTGATCGTCAGTGCTGGCGTGTCTTTGGCATGTGTGGTGTAGCAGACATCCAGCAGGTCAAGGTATTCCACAGGATCAAAGGACGTCTGTGCAGATATGACTGTCGAATAAAACAGGAGCATCATCGCTGCGATGTACTTCAACATGGGTGATTTGTTTGATTGTGAAAATAATCATTTACTTCCTCATCAGGTACATTGGATTATCATTCTTGCGAACCTGTTGCACATAAATATGATCAGGTTTTTAGCAGTTCCCTTCGCTTTCGCCATTTGTACAGTTCGAACCAGAACACACTCGCCATCCCTATGGAAATTGTACAGGCTGTCAGTTGCCAACCGCTCCACGCAAAGTCGAAGAACGAGCGGAAGGAAGGAATGGCGATCAGCAGCACCGTCAGCAGGATGGTCACTGCCAGGATGCCCCGCAACATCCAGTTGCGGTTGCCAATCGTGCTGATGAATGAGTGCAGGAATGATCGGTTGACGAGTGTAAGGCAGATGTTTGCCGTCACCATGCTTAGAAAAACCAATGTCCTTGTCTGGTCTTCATCGCAACCTTTCATCACCGCGAGCTGGTAGCTGGTGAGTGTTCCTGCCGTGATGGCCAGTCCCTGCCAGCAGCTCAGCGATAGTTCTTTCCAGGAAAGGAATGTCTGTGACATCCGCCGGGGTGGCTGGTCCATGCTCCCGGCTTCAGGAGGTTCGTTCTCGTAGATGATCGAGCAGGTCGGTCCCATGATCAGTTCCAGGAATATCACATGCACGGGGGTGAAGATGTTCGGGTAGATCCAGCCCAGTACCAGCGGTAGGAAGACGGTCAGGACGATCGGGATATGGATCGAAATGATGTACTGTATGGCCTTCTTCAGGTTGGTGTAGATGCGACGGCCCATGGCCACGGCGTCGATCATCTTCCCGAGATCATCGTCTGTGAGGATGAGGGATGCCGTGCTTCTTGCCAGAGCGGATCCTCGCTTTCCCATCGCAATGCCGATATGTGCGGATTTCAATGCCGGGGCGTCATTCACACCATCGCCGGTCATCGCCACGATCTTTCCCTGACGCTTGAGTGCTTCAATGATCCGCAGCTTGGCTTCGGGGAACATGCGGGTGAAGATGGCATGGGTGGCGACGGTCTTTTCGAGGGTCGCATCATCCATGTCGAGCAACTGGTCGCCGTTGATGCTGCCCCCTTCGCTGCGGAAGCCCGACTGACGGGCGATGGCGGCGGTGGTGACGGGGCTGTCGCCGGTGATGATCTTCACGTCGATGCCTGCCCGGTGGAAGCCGTCGAAGACTTCCCTGATGCCTGGCTTGGGCGGGTCGTAAAAGGCGAGCAGACCTTTGAACTCCAGTGGGAGCAGTTGCTGTGTTTTCGGGTATGCGTCACCGTCATGTACCGCTTCGCCCACTGCGAGGATGCGAAAGCCCTGTTCGCCGAGGGCCATGGCTTCCTGGCGGATATTATCCTTGGTATCTGCCGGCATTTGGCAGCATGCGAGGATGGCTTCTGGTGCGCCTTTCGCGGCAATGACCCGCAGACCGTCATCCGAGATGAATACATGCGTCATCATCGGAGGGGTACCTTCCAGCGGGTATTCATGCACCATACGGTGGGATGGTCGCTCGTCCTGCGGATGCAGTCTGCCATATGCCTCGTGTATGGCGATCTCCATCGGGTCGAAGGGGATGGTCTCGCTCGCGAACATCGCGATGCGCAGCAGGGCGGCCGCTTCCTTGTCATCGGTCATCCCGTCCCGGTCAAGTACCCGGCAGCCGCTGCCGGTGGCTACACGGGCCAGCTCCATCCTGTTCTCGGTGATCGTGCCGGTCTTGTCGGTGCATATCACATCCGCTGAGCCGAGGGTCTCGACCGTACGGGTGTTCTTCACGATGATGCCGAGCATCATGAGCCTTCTGGAACCGAGTGCCATGAACGTGCCGAAAGCCACGGGGATCTCTTCGGGAAGGATCGACATCGCAAGGGTGAGGCCCTTCAGCAGACTATCCACAAGGCGTGTGAGCATATCTATTTCATCCGACCTGTAATAGTTGATCCCCCAGACAAGGATGAATACGAGGATGCCGATGCCGGCCATCTTCTTCACGAAGTTCCCGATCTGCGCCTGCAGGGGCGTCTCTTCTTCGCTTATGCGTGCCAGTGAGCCACTGATCTTGCCGAGTTTTGTCTGGTCGCCGATGGCAGTGACTTCCAGCACCGCCTGTCCGCTCACCACCTGTGTGCCCTGGAATGCGAATGGTGCATCTTCGGTTGCTGATCTGAACACACTGAAGGATTCTCCCGTCAGCATCGACTCGTTGAGGGAGAAGTCAGCTGACTGTATGATCTTCCCATCTGCCGGCACCAATTCCCCCTCCCCGGCCACGACCAGGTCGCTGATGACGATATCCTCTGCGTGGATGGAGATTATTTCACCATCCCGGATCACGCGGGCCTTGGGTGCGGTAAGGTCCTGTAGTGCTTTGAGTGCATTGCGGCTGCGGGTATCCTGGTAGAAGGAAATGGCGGAAACGAGCAGGATGGCCGCGGTCATGAAAATACCCTCTGCAGTCTCCCCCAGGATAAAATAGACCGATGCTGCCACGAGCAGGAGCAGGAACATCGGCTCTGTCACGATCCCTTTAAGGCTTTCGAGCAGCGTGTTACTGTCCTTGTAGGTGTTCCGGTTGGCGCCGTGCCGTTCGCGTGAATGGGTGACTTCCTGCCCTGTGAGTCCCTGAAGGCCGAATAAATTTAAAGGCATTCGTAAAATTATGAAAGTTCACAGCATGGGAGAAATCCATGATCATTGCTAAAATATTGGAAAATGCATTAGGGCAGCATGCCTGCCGGCAATTCCCGTTTTTCAGGCTTACTTTTGGTTTTCATATATTTTCTATGGTATCTCCCCGGATCATCTTCATGGGCACCCCTGAATTCGCTGTTGCTTCACTTGACGCCATCTGCAAGGCCGGTCTGCAAGTAGTGGCAGTCGTCACCGCCCCTGACCGCCCCGCTGGCAGGGGCATGAAGCTGACGGAAAGTGCGGTCAAGCGATATGCCATCAGTCAAGGGCTGGATATCCTGCAACCGTTGAAGCTGAAAGACCCAGAATTCCTGGAAGCGCTGCGTGCTTACCGGGCGGATCTGCAGGTGGTCGTGGCCTTCAGGATGCTCCCTGAACGGGTATGGAATATGCCGCCCATGGGTACCATCAATCTTCATGGGTCCTTGCTCCCGAAATACCGGGGTGCCGCCCCGATCAACTGGGCCATCATCAACGGAGAGAAGGAGACGGGTGTCACCACCTTCAAACTGAAACACGAGATCGACACGGGGGATATTCTTTGCCAGGAGCGGTTTGACATCGGGCCAGACGAAACGGCAGGTGAGCTGCACGACCGTATGAAGGAAATCGGCGCAAGGGTGCTGGTGGAGACCATACGCGGCCTTGTCGGTGGCACCATTCATGAAACACCCCAGACAATCATGCCCGATCAGCAGCCTGTCCAGGCACCGAAGCTCTTCACGGAGCATTGCCGTATCGATTGGGCGCGTCCTGCCCGGGAAGTGCATGACCTCATAAGAGGACTATCTCCGGTACCGGGTGCCTTCACCATCCTCAATGGAAAAATGCTGAAGATCCACCGAAGCCTCGTAGAGCAAGAAACACCCACCGTGGATCCGGGAATGCCGGAGACAGATGGGAAGCGGTTTCTTCGCTTCGCCTGCACCGACGGATACCTGTCCGTTTTGGAATTGCAGGCGGAGGGTAAGAAAAGAATGGGGGTGGAGGATTTCCTCAGGGGTTTTCATCTGTGAGGGGTGTCGGATATGGGAAACCCTCCAGCGCAACCGGGAAGGTTTTGTGGATGCAAGATGTCGTCTGTTTCCCGATGTGGTTGTCCTGATGGGTGCAAGCCTTGTTGTGGCCCCTTCCTGCTAAGGATAGATGAGGTATTTTGCCCTTTTCTTCTTGAAATCTGCCAATCCCGGCTGCCAGCTCGCCCGGATCTCTTCTTCACTTTTCCCTGTTTTGATCTGCTCCATGAGTTCGGCATTGCCTGCCAGTTTGTTGAAGAACGAAAAGGTGGCATCGCCTGACTTGGGCAATATGAAGAACTTGTCTTTTTCGGGGAATAACCGATACGCTTCTAACAGATAGGAAAGGCGCAGCTTGCCGTCGATCTTATGCCGTACCTGCTCCGGTTTGTCCGCCAGATTCCACCCATAGCATTGCTGGTCCTTGAGTTTGGGTGCGTTCGCTCCGAACATGGCGGTCGGCGTGAATGCATACAGATCTTTCGGGAGGGACGGGTGACCGAATATCTGGAAAGGTGCTTTTGTCCCGCGTCCTTCGCTGAGCACAGTACCTTCAAAAAAGCAGGTGGATGGGTACCAGTAGATGGATGACATATCGGGGAGATTTGGCGACGGACGGACCGGCAGGTTGTACACGCTTTGGTGTGTGTAATTCCCGCATGGGATCACCCGCAGCGGGTCGACGCCTGATCGCTGCATGGCGGCATATCCTTTCATCGCCTCCGGGGTGAGCCAATGTTCCCCTACCAGCATTTTTGCGTATTCCCCGAGGGTCATCCCATATACCACCGGCACCGGCTGCATGCCGATGAAGGAACGCCATTTGCGTTCCAGGACGGGGCCATCGACATAATGTCCATTTGGATTTGGACGATCAAGGATGATGAGTGGTTTACCATTGATGAAGGCTGATTCCATATATTCCTCGAGCGAGGAGATGAACGTATAGAATCGCACACCCACATCCTGGATGTCGAAGAGCATGATGTCTACATCCCGGAGGTCATCTGCCGAGGGCTTGCGCTTTGGTCCGTAAAGTGAAACCACCGGTACGCCCGTCTGCTCATCGACATAGTTCCCGACCTTTTCTCCGGCATCCGCTGTTCCCCGGAAGCCGTGCTCGGGCCCGAAGATCACGGAGATGCGTACAGCGGATTTCCGCAGGGTGTCCACCAGATGTGTCTGCCCAGCCATGGAGGTCTGGTTGGCAAATACCCCGACCTTCTTGCCCTTCAGAAATGGGAGGTAGGCCTCCAGCCGCTCGGCAGCGGGAATAGCAACCTGTCCATGCACCGGGAATGTGGTCATGAATGCCAAAGCGACGATACATAAAAAGCTCTTCATATGGCCGTAATTTGTGATTTTTTTCGAGAATAATCCGAAAATTTCGATTTATTTTTGGCCATTCTTAACAGCCTTTCTTTTTGTCCTGCTCCACTCTGTCTTGAATCCCCACGGTACTTCAACACGGATCATGGCATACAGCGCCGAGGGAATCGCACAAGCAATGTAAAACAAAAAAACATGGAAGCAAAAACGGGCGATAAGGTCCGGGTGCACTACACCGGACGCCTTATTGACGGCACCATCTTCGATTCATCCGAAGGGCGTGATCCGTTGGAATTTACTGTCGGTGCAGGTCAGATGATCAAGGGATTTGACGCCGGAGTGCAGGGTATGCAGGTCGGAGACAAAAAGACCTTGCAGATCCCAGCTGCCGAGGCATATGGGGAGCGTGATGAAGATGCGATCATCGAATTCCCTGCAGAGAACGTTCCGTCAGACATGAAACTTGAGCCGGGCATGCAGCTGAGCCTGCGCAATCAGTATGGTCAGCCTGTGCCGGTGGTCGTGCTGGAGATCCGCGAGGAGCTCATCATCATGGACGCCAACCACACGCTGGCAGGAAAAGAACTGGTATTCGATGTGGAACTCGTCGAGATCGTCGGAGCCAAACCGTTGATCATCACACCATAAATCACAGCGCAAATCATCACTACAGTTGGAAGCAGGCTTCGGGAGTATGAACTTTCCGGATCCTGCTTTCTCCGTGTGGAGCCTATCTCCTCCTTAGCCAGATCCCAAGCCAGACACCGCAGAGCCCCCACATCATGATCCCGTCGATCAGGTCGGCGCGGATATCTCCGGTTTTATACCAGATATACACCGAATACGGGAACTGAATGAATCCTGCCATACCCACAAAAAGGCAGGTGAAAAGGATGGTGCCGAAAGAGGGATACTGCATCTTCATGATGATCCAGACGATCAGTCCGGCCATCAGGATGCTGGCAAAAAGTCCGCGCAGGATATTTCCTGTCATATCCGTGTTCCACGCCCGGTGGTACGACAATCTGGCCCAGGGCTTCCCTTTGATCTCTTCTGCCGATCTCATGAATTCCTCTTCCGATGCACCAGCAGGGGTCCGCGGCATGAGGTAATGCCCCTCTTCTAGTCCGATGCTTTTCAGGAAGGCCAGCACGGTGTCCTGTTTGGCAGTATGCCGCTCCGCATGGTGGTGCAGGTCCAATACCGTATGGGAGACGGTCTGCCAGCTGAAGGCGAGGAAGCCTCCCACGATGGCTCCGATGATGAGTTTTTTCATGCGCCCGGGTTTTATCTGTAAGGTATCGAAATCCTGGTATCCATCAATTAGCCCGGGGATCCATGTAAAAAAGATATAAGTCGTTTCTTTGCAGCCATTATGGATAATCGATACACCGTAGCAGAACGTTTCATGCGCTATGTGCAGACGGATACGCAAAGCGATCCCCACAGCGATACTTTCCCATCGACAGAAAAGCAAAAAGACCTGTCTCATATCCTGGTGGCAGAGTTGAAAGCGATGGGCCTTGAGGATGCACATTTGGATGAATGGGGATATGTATATGCCACCATACCCCCTACCACCGACAAGAAAGTCCCCGTCATCTGTTTCTGTGCGCATGTGGATACCGCTCCTGATTGCAGCGG
>JBIKIB010000289.1:0-5079 GCA_044361845.1 Chitinophagaceae bacterium
AGGGCACCCTGATGAGTCTTTTTGCGATCAGGTAGGATATGCGACTTCCTTTGTAGCACACCACTTCCGGCACGCCGAAAAGAGCAGTCTCCAGCGTAGCCGTGCCCGAGGTGACGAGTGCCGCATCGGCTTCCTTCAGCAGGCCGTATGTGTCTCCTTTCACCGTTTCAACGTTCGGATATGTCGAGGTGAATGCCTGTATGAATGCGTCCTCCAATCCCGGTGCTTGTGCAACGGCAAACCGACAATCCGGGAAATGCTGCACAACCGCCAGCATCACGGGCAGCTTCATCCTCACTTCTTGTTTCCTGGATCCGGGTAGCAATGCGACCAGCGCCTTATCTGTATTTTTTTTCAGCTGAGTACCATTCCCCGGTCTGTTGTTCCGACTTTCTTCAATGGCTTCGACCAAGGGGTGTCCCACATATTCCACACTATAGTCCCATTTTTGATAGAATTCCTTCTCGAATGGTAGGATCACGAGCATCCTATCCACGGATGCTTTTATTTTTTTCACACGCCCCTCTTTCCATGCCCATACCTGCGGGGAGATGTAGTACACGGTCCGGAAGGCATGCTTCTTTGCGAATGCCGCCATGGGGATGTTGAAGCCCGGATAGTCGATGAATATCACAACATCCGGCTGGAAGTCGAGGATGTCCTGCTTGCAGAACCGCATGTTCCGCAGGATCTTTCCGAGGTTCGCCAGCACTTCTATAAAACCCATGAAGGCCAGGTCACGGTAGTGTTTTACGAGTGTCGCGCCTGCGGATCGCATCATGTCACCACCCCAGCAACGGATGTCGGCTGATGGGTCTCTTTTCGTGATTTCACGGATCAGGTTGCTGCCGTGTAGGTCTCCGGAAGCCTCCCCGGCAATGATGTAATACCTCATGGGAATCGATTCATCCGCAAATTAGGTGAAATGCAGCGCGATCAGGAAGGCTGCGCAAGAATATTGCTGGGCGGCGGGATTTTCCCCCATTCGGGCCTTCACTGATCATGACTTTCAGACATTTTCTTACATTTAAGCACCATGTGTTCTTGTTTGACTTTCAACTATGAACTCAAAAACATATATTTGAATTAAATCGTCAATACCGATATGAAACAATTGCTGATTTTAATGATCCCGGTAGCCATGGGGTGCATACTTCCCGGTTCAACTGTCCGTGCCGCAGGCCAGCAGTGGCAATCATTACCGGCTTTCATCATCCCGACCATTCATACATTGCCAGCCGTTACGGGTTCCCGCAATGGCCGTGTAGACATCTCCGCACCCGCAATGGTGAGGAAACAGCGTATGGGGCTGATGCAAAGGGCCACTTTCAAACTGTACGAAAAAAAACTGCATAAGCGCCTCGCAAAAGGTGAAGAAATAAATCCTGCTGACCGCAAAGCAAAGAACTCCATGATATTGGGCATTACTGCACTGGTCCTGGCCTTGATCCCATGGTACACGATACTGGCAGCGATCCCCTTGGGGATCATCGCGATCGTAAATGGACAACAAGCAAAAAAGATGGGTGCTAAAAGGGTCAACGGCACAGGCTTCGGCATCGCCGCATTGGGTGTTGTGCTGTTGTGGGTTTTGATTTCAGCACTCGTGGTGACAGCACTACTCATTGGAGGGTGATATTCACCCGAAATACTTGAATAATACGGAACTCAACGCATAGACCAGCGTCACGGCGAAGATGCCCTTTGCCGTTTCATCCCGCTTTGTGTTTATGTAGTAGGTGAAAAGTGCAATGTTCAGTACCAGACAGGGTATGCTGATGGCCGTCACGAGTTGTTTATTGACCTGCAAGTAATGCAGGAAATCACTGAATCGATATACACTGAATTTCCAGAAATAATATCCGAAGAAACTCAGGACCGGCATGAACAGTCCCAACACGATGCCTAGTTTGATGTTGTCTTTTTGAAATATCACCACTTATAGGTTTTCTCGATTTTAGCTTTCAGTTCATAGTTGGTCAGGTCGAACTGCACAGGCACGATACTGACGTAATTATGTTGCAGGGCCCAGACATCTGTGTCCTTCCCCTTGTCGAAATTCACGAATTTTCCTGTCAGCCAATAATATTTTCTGCCGGCAGGATCGTTGCGTTCGTTGAATTCCTCTTCGTATTTGGCATACGCCTGCCTGCAGGTCCGGATGCCTTTGACCAGCTCCTCACTCACATTGGGGATGTTCACGTTCAGGCATAGGTGCTTGTCTGCCTTTGTCTTGAGGACTTTCTCCACGATGATCCTGGCATATTTTCGGGCCGCGCTGAAGTCAGCCTCCAGACTGAAATTGAGTAATGAGAAACCGATAGACGGGATGTTCTCGATCGATGCTTCCAGGGCAGCCGACATCGTTCCCGAATAGATGACATTTATGGAGTGGTTTGCACCATGGTTTATGCCGCTGAGGCAGATGTCTGGCTTGCGGTGCAGGATCTTGTCATGTGCGATCTTGACACAATCAACGGGCGTGCCGCTGCAACTCCATGCCTCCACACCATCCATCAACGTCACCGGATGCAGGCGCAATGGCGAGCCGATCGTGATCGCATGACCCATGCCAGACTGTGGCTTGTCTGGTGCCACGACCACGATCTTGCCAAGATCCCGTACGGCCTCAACGAGGTTTCGCAGACCCGGGGCCGTTACCCCGTCGTCATTGGTGATGAGTATGACTGGCTCTTCCTTTTGCTTGCTTTTCGAACTCGATTTTGGTGATGGCATAGACTGATCTGAATTAATTCCAATATTGCTTGCAAAGTAACGTCGATTAAAGGAGTGGTCGATGAAAAAAATAGCCAAAAAAAATTGTCAGACTAAATTTTTTAGTAATTTGCATACCAAAATCATTAGTATGTCACAGTCCCTCGCAGGTCAGAACCTGAAATACCTGAGGAAACTCAGGGGTTTCACCCAGGAGGAATTTGCCGCAAAGCTGAATATAAAGCGATCATTGCTGGGTGCTTATGAAGAGGAACGTGCGGAGCCACGCCTTGAAGTCCTGGAGGCTGTCAGTGATTGGTTCAAAGTGTCTTTGGACGATCTTCTGCGGCGAGACTTGACGGAAGTGAAGGGTAACTATCTGAATAAGCGACGGATGCAGAAGATGAATGCGGAGAACAACCTCATCTCTTTCGTTCCCGTAAAAGCGGCCGCCGGATATCTGGCAGGTTATGCCGATGAGGAGTTCATCGACGAGCTCAATACTTTCACCCTGCCTATGCTCGGCGGCGGACAATACCGGGCTTTTGAGATCATCGGCGATAGTATGCTGCCGACCCCTAGTGGATCCGTGATCGTAGGCCAGAAGATGGTCAATGACCTCGAGGAGATCCGGAATAATCAAGCCTATATTGTTGTGAGCCGAAATGAAGGGATCGTGTACAAGCGCATCGTGAAGAATAACCGGGCAAAGAACAAGCTGACAATGGTCAGTGATAATCCTACCTATCAGCCATATAACATCAACGCCGAAGATATCATCGAACTATGGCAGGCACAGATGGTCATCAGCAAGGTAGCAGTTCAGCAACGCTGGGACATGGGCCAGCTGGCAAATATGGTGAGCAATCTACAGGAACAGGTCACGAGCCTCAAACGCAAAATGAATTGATCCCGGCGAACTTCCTGAGCTATAGTCCGTAAATCTCCCTGGCAGCCCGGAAGGTCTGGCAGTGAGCTTCCACGATCACTTTTATATCGGGGGAATACCCACCGCCCATGGATACTGCACATGGGATCCCCATGCTATGCAAGGATTCAAATACATACTCATCTCTTTTGCGAGAACCTTCCAGGGTGACTTTCAATTTCCCGAATTTATCGGTGTCAAGGATGTCGACACCTGATAAGTAAAATGCAAAGTCAGGCCTCACCGTCTCCAACAGACCACGAAGATGGCTCCTCAGCAATTTCAGGTATGCTTCGTCCTGGATTCCGTCCGGTAACGGTATGTCAAGGTCTGAAGCCTCTTTTCTGAATGGATAGTTATGCGCTCCATGCATGCTGAATGTAAAAACACGGGACTCTCCGGCGAAGATCTTTGCAGTCCCATTGCCTTGATGCACGTCCAGGTCGATGATCAAGATCTTTCGTGCCAGATGTTTATCCAGGAGTACATTGGCGGCGACCGCAAAATCATTGAGCAAGCAGAAACCCTCCCCCCTGTCAGCGAAGGCATGGTGGGTACCCCCTGCCATATTCAGTGCCACCCCACTCTGCAATGCATACATGGCACAATCAAAGGTGCCCTGCGTGATGATCTTTTCCCGCAAAGTCAGCATCGGAGACTGCGGAAACCCGATCTGTCGTTGTTCCCTTTCTGAGAGTTGTTGCTCATTGAGTTTATGCAGATAAACAGGATCGTGGGTCCGTAAGATGACATCATCCGGACAGATACCGGGTGCGAACAATTCATCTTCCCGGATACTGCCTTCATACAACAACTGACCCGGGATGAGCTCGTATTTGAGCATCGGAAACCTGTGGCCCTCCGGTAACGGATGGGCATAAATGGGGTCGTAGGCAATCCTGAGTTTTTTATCTATCACGGCAGTCATTGGATCTTTATCACAGCACCCATTTCACCTTTGCGCGGATCATCCGGAATGACGGCATATACCATGTCGCCTTTTCGCAGCCTGACCATCGCAAGCCCGGTGAACTTGCTGAATGCGGGCAAGATGACTTGTTCCGCTGTAAAATGAAAACAAGGGAAGCGAAGGGATTGTTTGCCGATCCCGGAAAGGCGTATCCCCGGATGGATATGTCCGGAAACCCGGTAGTATCCCTGATCTTCCGACGGCTTCCACTCCGGATCGTGTGCGAATAGGAATGGAGGCTTTACATATGATTGTTCATGCACTTTGATGCCCATATCCGTATAGGATCTTAAGCTAAGGATATCGTGGTTGCCCCTGACAAGATGGACGTCATGCGTAGGGATGGTCTCCTTCCATCTTGCGAATAGTGCGTGTTCGAGGTTTTCCATGCTATGGAACAGATCGCCGGTTATGATGATGGTTTTCGGTTGGAAGTATTGCACCTGCATCAAAAGGCGGTGCAGGT
>JBIKIB010000290.1:0-5066 GCA_044361845.1 Chitinophagaceae bacterium
GGTGGAACTGCAGCACAATTTTATTCAAATCTTTAATGTATTTAAAAACTTCCTTATTTATGGAAATACATCCGAATCAGCAATCCAGCAACAAGAGAAAACGGGTTGGGATGGTTATTAAAATCCGAACTGAATATGTGGAGCAATATCTTGCGTTGCATGATGATGCTCATCCTGGGGTAAGGGATCTTTTGCAGAAATATCATTTGAGAAATTTCAGCATCTTTCTGCATAAGATCAACAACGACTATTTTGAATTCGGTTATTATGAGTATACCGGTAAATCATTTGAGCATGATATGGCGGATTTGGCTGCCGAGCAGCGCAATATTGAATGGCTGGAGTTGTGCGATCATATGCAGTTACCCCTGGAGGGAGAATCGGGTTGGGCGATCATGCAGCAAGTCTATTATAATGATTGATGTTTAAAACAGTCATGTTCAGCATTTTAATTCATGTCAACAATAAACAGTGGATCGCGAATGAGCATAATGATTCATTTTTGCAGTATCGGTCATGTCTCAGTCCCATTATGACAGCGCATATATTCAGAAAAAATATAAGCATATATAAAGGCTGAAAGATTGTCCAATGGAGTCAATTTATATGATCTTGAAAAAGATCTTTTTGGAAGATTATCACTGGATCTGATCGGAATGGCTAAAGGAAATACCTGTGGGGTATATATCGGCGAAAAACCTGATCCGGACGGAAAGATTGACAGAAATCCGGAGGATGGCATCCGTTCTGATAGAAATCACTCGCGAAGAGGAGAAAATAAGTTACCTTTTTTCCCGATCAGCCTGACAAGCGTAATTCTTCTGGAAATGCATTACAATTACCCGACTTCATGGTCATTCTGGCACCCTTCCGCTATGGGAAGTAGGAAATTTTACAAGCTCGGGAAAGATCTCCCTTTCAAGAGAAGTTTTTATTACAGATTCAATGACAATATGTCTTCATCCACAACAAGAGACAGTGTTTTGAAAGCCATATGTTTTCATTGTACCCACAGTATCAAGTCTACTTCCTACATGGGACTGTATATCGATGGTGATAGGGGAATAATTCCATATCATACTATAATCGATATGGAGTTTTAGATCGCGACAAATACATTTGAATACCTTATGCAACATCCCACCTGGCTTACCAAATGGCATCTGCAGATGCATCAAATCGACTGGTATGATTATTTGTACACCGGCAGTGTGGAGTTGATCAAAAAAATATTATGGACTCCTGAAGCTGACGACCTGTATTCGGTACCGTATAACAAGCATTACCCTGGCAATTCATCACATCTGGCAAAGCGACTGGAATCGCACAATGTACTGGGTTAGGAGTGGACCTCCCGGTATCGTCCGTGGAAGCTGATCTACAGCAAAGAGCTCGACGACCAGTCAGCGGCGATGCAGTATGAAGCATGGCTAAAGAAGGGTGTTGGAAGGGATTTCATCAGAAAACTCGATCTTTAGTACAGGATTCATGTATGCCTCAGCGGATAAGGGTTCAACTCCCATTCCCGCTGCGCTGAGATCTTCTGAAGATGTTTTTTCATTCGATATATTTTGAATTATTCATGTAAAGATTATGTTATGCGGATCATCATCAGTCGGAAATGGTTTTTGCTACTTTATCTTCTTCCCACTATGCTGCTGGCTCAGCATAAAAAGCCGAATATCATATTTATTTTAACGGATGATCAGCGATGGGATGCACTGGGTTACGCCGGTAATTCCATCATACAAACTCCTCAAATGGATGCACTGGCCAGATCTGGCACATATTTTAAAAATGCATTCTCCACTACGCCCATTTGTGCGGCAAGCAGAGCGTCAATACTCACTGGTTTATATGAACGAACCCATGGATATACATTCCAAAAACCGAGATTAAAGCAGCCATACGTCGATATCATGTATCCAAAAATATTAAAGGAGCATGGCTATCACACCGGGTTTTTTGGGAAATTGGGCGTGATCATCGACAATGCGAACCGGTATTTTGATGAAAGCGATTTTTACGACCGGGGAAACAGTCCGGACAAATATGGTTATTTTTTTAAAAAAATCGGCAACGATATCGTACATCTCACAAAATATTCCGGTCATCAAGCGCAGGAATTCATAAAAAAAGCTCCTTCCGACAAGCCCTTTTGCCTTTCTGTTTCATTCAGTGCTCCCCATGGGCATGACAATTCCAAAGAGCAGTATTTCTGGCAGAAAAAATCGGATACTCTTTATGAAAATACCGTCATACCCGCTCCTGTTCTAGGGGATGATCTATTTTTCAATGCACTTCCCCTCCAGGTAAGAGAAGGATACAACAGAACCAGATGGAAGTGGAGGTTCGATACCCCCGAAAAATACCAGCATATGGTCAAGGGGTATTATCGTATGATCACCGAAATAGATGATGAAATAGGTCTTATCCGGGAACAACTCAGGAAAAAAGGGATAGAGGATAACACCATCATCATAGTGATGGGCGATAACGGATATTTTTTAGGGGATCGCCAGTTGGCAGATAAATGGTTGATGTATGATGCATCGATCCGAATACCCCTGATCATTTACGATCCAAGACAAATCCGGCCCTCTTCCATTGATGCAATGGCCCTGAATATTGATATTGCCAGGACAATTTTTGATCTGGCAGGGATCGATGCCCCAGTAACTTGTCAGGGAGAAAGCCTGAAAACTTTCATCGAAAAAGGGAATGTTCAACGTTCCAGAAAATCAATACTGATCGAACATCTATGGCCCTTGCCCGAGATCCCTTCAAGTGAAGGCATCCGCACTGCTACCTGGAAATATTTCAGATATCGACTGATCGATGCTCCCGAAGAATTGTATGATCTTGAAAACGATCCGCTGGAAATGAAGAATCTCGCCAGGGATCCCAAATTCTCATTTAGACTGGCATCTTTAAGAAAAGAATGTGACGAACTTTCATCAAAGTACAAACAGGCAAAACTTTGTCCGGATGACCCTTTCATTACAGAAAAAAAATTCTGAATGATCGCCTGTGCTATTCAGCAGATCTTTCATGTTTTATTTTTAAAAACTGCAGGAGTAAATATGTTCTGGTGGAATACGGGGTTTAATGTTTTCGGTACAGGATCCGGGTATATCTTCCTGTCTGGGATCTAATCCATGATTTGAATACAATTTGTACAAGAAACAATTTCTTGCCGTACATTTTCTGATAGATCGATAGGAATTTGTTCATTTTGTTTCATGCCGAATTCATGACCGAGGATATATTTATGAAAACATACCTATTTATTACCATTGACTTTTATATCCAATTATCGAAAGCGTTATGTATTTGAAGTTGCAGATGACCCTGATCTTGCCCATGAAATATATGACAAAGATCTACGTCCTCGGGCACAAAACGATACGCGGTAACAGATCCGCCATAGCCTCTAAATCATTCTATTCTAAATAGTTGCGTGATCATTCCATCAAGAACCATTCTCCTCTGCACAATCCATCCATTTTTTTTCATAAATTACGGCATGGATATTCAAAACAGCAGGATGGAGGATCTGGGTGAAATATTTGACTTCTATGCATGGGCTACAGAGTATCAAAAAAAACGTTTCGAGGTGCATTGGCCATCGTTTGACGAGGACATGGTCGTAACCGAAATCATGGAGCACAGACAATGGAAAATGATACTCGATGGTAAGGCGGCATGCATATGGTGTACGACATTTTCTGACCCATTGATATGGGAAGAAAAAAATACAGACCCATCCGTGTATATACACCGGATCGCTACTCACCCTGAATTCAGAGGTCGTGGATTAGTGAAAGGAATTGTCGATTGGGCTAAAGTGTACGCATCTCAACACAAAAAGTCTTTCATCCGAATGGATACAGTTGGTGAAAATCTAAAACTCATAGAACACTACACAAGCTATGGATTCAAATTCCTTGGACCCTCAACACCCACAGATACGGACGGATTGCCCTTACATTACCATAATGCTACGGTTAGTTTGTTCGAGTTGGAAGTCTGAAAGTTTGTAGGACATGGAATCTTCCAAATCATATTTCTTATACTGATTCGTCACTGGACATCCCTGTCAAGAACCCATAGGTGTCAAACGATACCATCATTTGTTACGCATTTCCAACTTGTTTGGACCCTTTCACGATCATCTCATCCCATTGCAATGTACAGGCCACTGCAACTGCGGTGGTTGTATGCATCCGGTGTGGGTCGTATATCGGCCTGACTCGAAAGATCGCATGGCGGGGAAGGTTACCGGAGTGATTGGCTTGCCGGATTATTTTATTTTGAAAAATCCATCCGGTAATTGTTTAAGGCGAAGATTGATATGATCCCATAGCTCATCCTCCCATTTTTCAAAGGCTTCACTATGGATGTATCGTATATGTGGGATCTGCCCCGGCCCCAATCCCCGCTCGGTATCATAGGACATGGCCAGATCCAAAAAGTTCTCGAATGCCTGATCTGTAAGCTTTGCGATCATCGACATCTCGATGTTGCAGATTTTCATCAGATGCTGCTCGAGCTTTTCTGTTCTTTCGCGGTCGGCAATGGGGACGGGTGCATCTGGTTTCTGATGAAAGTTGTCTTCTTCCGGATCAAGTGGTACCATGACGGGTGTTTTTTTTATATGAATAGACAGGTGCATATAAAAATAGAAATTCCGGTTCAGTTCATCTTCACGAACACCATTATTTTTATTTCCTTGATACCATCGTAGAACAGGATTGCAAAATCACCCTTCCTTAGACCCGCCGCGAGACCTTATCCTCGTTGGATTTCAGCCATCCGTCGCATCGTTGCAGTACACACTTGAGAATGGCTTCCGAAAGATCAGTACCCGGGAAGATTTTATCGATCAATATGTTTCTTTCAACAATGGGGAATTGACCTTCAAGAACCCCGATATTCTTCCTGATCCGGAAGATAATCCGAAATATGTCCGCGCCATTGAAAATGGATATAAGGTATTGAAGGAGCTATCCTTACAGCTCGAGTTGGTCGAAGCCGACATCGAAGCGTACATCTGGTATCGGGAG
>JBIKIB010000291.1:0-5058 GCA_044361845.1 Chitinophagaceae bacterium
GCAGTACCGGTGACCGTTAGTGTCTTTCCAGGATGCACCATCAGGCTGCCCGTGCCAGAAATGAGCATGCTTCCGGAGAGGGTGAAGTCCACGTCGAGTTTGGGTTGACCGTTGGTGATGGTGATGTTGTCCGATGCCACAGGCACGGTACCTCCGGTCCAGTTGGATCCGATATTCCAGTTGCCGTTGCCTCCGATCCAGTCCTTGCTGGAAGTAATTTTCACTTCCAGCACATTACTCTCCTTCGCACCTGTCCAGTCGCTTTGGCAATCGACCCTGACCAGTCTCCTGAACCAGGTTGTCTGTGTCAGTGGGCCTGGATCATAGGATGCGGATGTGGCACCGCTGATGTCGCTGAAACCCTGGCTGTTACCCGTCATCGAGGATTGCCATAGATATTGCAGATTGCCTGTGTGTCCGCTGACAGGGACAATGCTAGTGAATGCTATTGGATCAAAGGGTGATGAGCCGCTTTGATCAGCCCCTATCGAACCACCGCTTGTGGGATTTTCGCATGGTATACCCGGGAATGCAGCGAAGAAATTTTGTGATTGTCCACTTATGGTGATGAAATTGCCCCCAACATACAGGGTGCTGCCACCCAGCGCAAGAGCGGTTACTGAATTATTGAGAATCGGATGCCAGGATGTGGGATATCCAAGGGATGTATCAAGTGCGACAAGGTGATGGCGTTGTTGTCCACCTATGGTTGAAATCAACCCTCCTGCAAAAACAGTTCCTCCTCTCACAGCAAGGGCATATATCCTATGTTGTCCATAGCTATAGTCAGTTGGATCCCAGTTATCGATATTCCCGTCGCTGTTGATCCGTAAAAGATCATCATAAAACGGTGGGACGGAAAATGATCCTCCCGCATATACCTTATCGTCGCTGACGGCAAATGCATAGGCACCATATTCAGACTCAACATTCAAATTCATGGCGGTGGAAAATCCTGTGCTGGTATCCAGTGCGGCAATATAAGATCGATCCTTCCCGCCGATCTTGGTGAATAGACCTCCTACGAACAGAAGATCGTCTTTCATGATAAGGGCATCCACAAAATTATTCGCAGCCGGGTTCCAGGCTGTGGCCGATCCGGTGGATGTATCGAGTGCTGCGATGTGGTTGCGAACTTCCCCACCTATGGTGGTGAAAGCTCCACCAGCATATACCTTACCACCACTCACAACAATGGAATTCACCCGGTCATTGGCATTTGGATCCCATGATGTTGGCGCACCGGTAGTGATATCCAGTGCAGCGATGCGGTTGCGTGGTACATCACTGATGGATGTGAAATGTCCACCCGCATAAACAATACCCCCACTCACCGTGAGGGTATTGATGATATCATCTGCTTTCGGATTCCATGACGTTGCAGATCCTGTCAATGCATCCAGTGCGGCTATGTTATTGCGCGTTTCCCCTCCGACCATGCTGAATGATCCTCCCGCATATATTTTCCCATTGCTTACGGAGAGCGCCCTCACAACACTGCTTGCATTTGGGTTCCAGGAAGTAGCAGTCCCGGTTAAGCGATCCAGTGCTGCGATATTTTCACGATATTCTCCTCCAATATTCGAGAATTCTCCTCCTACATAAACCAAATCTCCGATTACCGAAATCGACCGAATCAACGCATTTGCATTCGGATTCCAGGACAGCACACTGCCGGTTGCGGAATCGATAGCGGCAATGTGGTTTCTAGGCTCTTGACCCATTGAGATGAAGTTTCCACCCGCAAATATGGTGTCCCCTTTCAACGTGAGTGAACGTACTGCACCGCCTGCAACAGGATCCCAGGAAGTCGGGACACCTGAATAAATATCCAACGCCGCGATACGACTACGGAATTGCCCGCCAATAGTTACAAATTCCCCTCCTGCATACACCGTGGCTCCGTTCAGTGCAAGTGCAACCACATTGCCATTCGCATTTGGATTCCAAAATGTGGTAGATCCGGTCAACGTGTCCATTGCGGCAAGATGATTGCGCAGAATCCCTCCCATGGATGTGAATAACCCTCCGGCATAGACGATACCTTCACCCACGGCCAGGGCATACACAATGTTATTCGCATTCGGGTTCCAAGAGGAGGGAATGCCTGTGATAGCATCCACGGATGCCAGATGATTGCGCAATTCATCACCGACATTATGAAAGTCGCCACCGATATAAACCTTTCCCTCATACACGGCAATGGACCGTACAGTATTATTCACATTCGGATTCCAGGCATGGAGGCTGCCATCACTATTGATGCGCGCAAGACGGTTGCGTGCCTGTCCGCCCACGCTGGTAAAACTGCCACCTATGAACCATCCCCCAGTTCCATCAGGCACAACTGCAAATAAACTTCCATTGGGTTTTGCAAACTGCGACCCAGGCAATCCGGTGAGTGCATCAATGGCAATTCCGTATGGTGTATTTGGACCAACTCTTTTGAAATTACCCCCGATGTAAATCGTGTTTTCATGACAGGCGATGGTCAGAACCGGCCCATCTGTGATCCACATACGCGGATCAGGTAAATCTGATTGCGGGTATGCATGCATTGTCAGCAACGACAAAATAGCAAGCGTGGTAAAATAACGCATAATGGTGGTTTTAGAGGTGAGCAATCATCAGTTCTTTCATGAAGCGATTGTATCATCTTGCGCATGATGTGCCGATCATATCCTGATCATCATGAAATAGCATCCACTTACACCGATGATCAACTGTTGTACATCATGCCAATCCGAAAGACCGCTTTTCACACAAAGTCCGAATGAGGCGTTATGTAAAATTACATCCCGGTTCATTCGGATTCGTTCATCCATGAATCATGTATCGTGATGTGGAGTTCCGTGTAAATAATGGATCTGTCGTTTCATCGTAACCGCCTGCGCAATCCCGTATCATTTATATTTTCTCTGTCAGGAACTTTGTTTGATATCAAGATGGTTGAGAAAATGTGAAGAGATGTTCAACCATATCCAGCGATGACAATGCGATAAAGTCCGGTCAGCAGAATCCGGCTTTGTTGATCCATGAACATTCATCCTTCATCCCAACTTTAAGATGACCCCATGGATCAGTTTCGACCTGTTTTGATCAATGAGCATTTGCAGGAAGCTGCCGATCAACAGAAATTTGTCAGCTGTCCGAACGGACTGGTCATCACTTCCAACGCAACGCGATCAAGATGCTAAAATGGGACGTTGACGGGCTGGCCGTTCTTGATCGCTTCCAATGCTCCTTTAGCTTTGAAAGCTGGAACGTATTTGCGTATTGTCACTTTTTCATAATGGCGGGTTAAGGGTTTGAAATCTTAACTAACCTCGTGGTCTACGAACCGGGGAGTATCATCGTTGGGTATATGCGCAGGTAAAAACCTATAGTGGTCCAAATGCAAATAAAACAACAATCCACCTTTGGGCTAATGCTTCAGCAGATACCAGCTTTTTGAATGAAGTTTCGGCAACACTTCAGATCATTCATGCTCAAAAAAGCTCTCCGAATTATTCGCAAGCAATGATTAGATCGAACTGATTTGTCAGAACACAAGATGCTCGGATGGTGATCAGAAAGTGTGCAACGGTTTTACGTCAAAACTTGGTTTCAGGTCATTTTAAAGCTTATTTCAGCCTTTTTGAAAGGATATTTCCGGTTTTGAATTGTATTTGCCAGATTCAAGCCTGGAAATTAAATATAATTTCGAGTTTATCTTTCATGGAATACGGCCCACATGCAGGCTGCCGAATAAACCTTTGAGCATCATGCTTTCCACAGTTGTATTGTTCATAACAGCTACCTGGGCTTTATTTGTGTGACCTCCATCCAGGGAAAATCACGCTGCACGGCCAGTTGCTGATCCATAAATACTTGACCATTATCATCGCTTTTCAGGCATTTAGATTCATGGTTTATGGATTTTCTGCAGCCAATCCTGATTTGAACATTCGATTGTTCACCAATCTCATGGATGCCACCGTCGTCGCCTTGATGCCCTGTTTTTTCCTTTAATTCAAAAACATCGTCTATGAGGACAAATTTGAGGTGGGCAATCTGTTGCATTTTATCACCCCTGCGGTGTTTGTAATTTTGTTCTTATCGAAACAATTTGGGTTATCGTCATTCGGAGTGGATCTGATAAAACTCTTTTTAGGAGCCAGTATTTTGTTCTATTTGCTGTATGCATACCTGGGGTTAAGGCTTCTGATCATAAATGTATGGAAACGAAAAAGTGAAATTAAAGCCATACAAAAGCAAAATCAGCTGATAAAAAACTGGAGCATCTTTCTGTACGTAAGCTTCATAGCCATCGTGACGATCCGCATCGCTACCGGTTTTTTTTTATACAAAGACCAGAACTACAATACGAACTACCTCTGGATAAGCGCTGTCATCTGGTCAGGTATTTTTATAAAGATCCTGCTCACCCCTGAGATTTTATACGGGTATAATTTTTTAAATAAAGTGATCAATAACGTCACTGAAAAAATGGCCATTCCTGCTGTCTGGGAAGTCAAGGGAACCGTAGTGGAAATCAGTTTCGAGAGGGATAGGAAAATTAAAGATAAAATAGCAGGATTGCTCACTGAATATATCCACAAGATCGAGGATCTTTCGTTTCATAGCAATGCCTTTCAAAACCCCAATCTGAGTATGGAGGACATCGCTGCGGCGCTAAAAATTCCCATGAGTCATGTTACGTACATCTTCAAATTCCATTGTAAGGAAAGTTTCCCCGACTACAAAAAAATAGTACGGATCAATTATGCGATCAAATTGATCGAGCAGGGATATTTGAAAGAAAAAACCATTGAATCGATATCTGAAAAAGTGGGGTTTTCATCATATATAACCTTTTATCTGGCCTTTAAGAGCATCACAGGGATTACAACGCAGGAGTATGCAAAGAGGTACCAGGGGTAAAGCGATTCTGTCCTGTGACATTTTTCGTCTTTGAGAAAGACAACCGAGTTCCGCAGTGTATGAAAAAGTACTGTGTGAATGAATATACTGTCCAATGAGAGGGTAGTGTCATACGATACGATTCCCTTTTTTTGT
>JBIKIB010000292.1:0-5054 GCA_044361845.1 Chitinophagaceae bacterium
CAATCACAAAAAAAGACCCCGAGGGGTCTCTTTTTTTATCATGACTTTGATTTACTTGAGGACTTCTGCAAGCTTCTTAGATAGTGCCTGGCCGCGAAGATTACTGGCAATTATTTTTCCATCAGGATCCAGCAGCACATTGAAAGGAATCCCCTCTATCTGATACAAAGGAACAACTGAACTCTGCCAAAATTTAAGGTCACTGACATGCGTCCATTCAAGGCCGTCGTTTTTAATTGCCTCTATCCATGCATCTTTTGTCTTATCAAGGGATACCCCGAGGATGGTGAAATTCTTATCCTTGAATTGCTGATAGGCACTTACTACGTTTGGATTTTCTTGTCGACAGGGACCACACCAGCTGGCCCAAAAATCGACAAGCACAAACTTCCCGCGAAAACTGCTAAGGCTTACATTCGTACCAGAAGGATCAGGAAGGGTGAAATCAGGGGCTATGTTCCCGGTCACTTCCTTCTTCTCCTGTTCCTGGAGGTAGGCAAAAAATTGTCCTGTGATATTTGTAACCTTTGGCTTATCGGCAAATCGCCTTGCCATGTTAAGCATCACCGGCTTGAGCTTTTCGATATCTATCTGCCCTTTGCCTAAACCAATGGCGTAAAGCGCAACGGTTGGGCTCTTTGCCGTATCCGCATATCCCATCAAAAAATCCTCCATTCCCCTGACCCAAATATTGAAGGCTTGCTGTTTTGGAGCGATCATGCTGTCCGCAGCATTGATGGCATTCAACGAATCCAGCTGACTGCGCAACGGTAGAAGGTCATTGAGTTTTTGGTTGTACGTTGATAATAACTGTTTGACAGAATTACTGCCGTTAGAATTGGTGTTATAATTGGCAAAATCCTTCCAGTCCGCCGTAAAAGAGATATCCTCCCTATCACCTATGAGCAATGCGAAATCCTGGCGCTTGTCGAATCGAAGACGATACATATCCTCATTCCCTGCCGCAACACCTTTTAGGGTGAATGTGAGGTCTCCGGGGGTGATCAGGAACGTGTCCGTCGTTTTCGGCTCAGCCGCATCCAGCTCGATGAGGTCGAGGTAGGCATACTGGTGTTCGGGGATGTTCTTTAGGTTGACCTTGACATGGATATTCCCATCACCCTTGTCTTTGCAGGAGATCAGGATTCCAACCAAGGCAGTTATGGCCATCAGATTTCTAAGGGATGTATGGTTCATGTTGTAGCGTTTAATATTTCCAGCAGCAGTTCGTTCGTCTGCCTGGGATCAGCCTTTCCTCTTGATCGTTTTTTTACCTCCCCCATGAAGAGACCAATGAGGCCTTTCTTTCCTTTTCGGTATTCTATCACCTTATCTGGCATAGCTTTTATGACTTCTTCTACCCATTGGCGTATGTCGTCAGTTCCGGCGTCCTGCAACAGGTCGAGGTTGATGGCGATTTGCCCCGGTCTGGCCATGAGATCATCCATCATCAGCGGCAGGATCCTGTGTGAAGCGACAGAAAAACCAATCCGACCACCCTCAACCAGCTCCAGTAGTTCGCTCCAGCAATCCTTGGACACAGATAGCTGAGCCCATGAAACATTCCTTTCATTGAGGATGGATCTGACAGGTCCCAAAAGCCAGTTTGCAAATGACTTTGACTTTGCCGCATCCGGAAGATTATGAAGAAAATAGTCGACCAATTCCTTATCCTCACAAAGCTGCTGAGCATCGTATGCTGACAATCCGAGATCGGCTTTGAGCCTTTTGTTCAGTGATTCGGGTAATTCAGGCATCGCGCTGCGAACAGCCTCCAGGATGGTTTCAGTACATTCGAAGGGAGGGAGATCAGGTTCGGGAAAATATCTGTAGTCGTCAGCATCCTCTTTGGTCCGGATGCTGAAAGTAGAATCGTCATCGGCATTGAAGCTGCGTGTCTCCTGTTGCACTTGCATCCCTTTATCAAGTATGACTGCAAGCCTTGCCACTTCCACTTCGATGGCTTTTCTCACATTGCGTATTGAATTCAGGTTTTTAACTTCTACACGGGTGCCAAGTTCGGTAGCACCATGAAGCCGTATGGAGATATTGGCATCACATCGCAGGCTGCCCTCCTCCATATTCCCGTCGCATACACCGATCCAGCGCACGACTTTTCTGACTTCGGTGAGAAAAGCGAATGCCTCATCCGCACTGCGGAGATCGGGTTCAGTGACGATTTCAATCAGGGGTGTACCTGCCCGGTTGTAATCCAAACATGTTTGTGCCGGGTGCCTATCATGGATGCTCTTCCCGGCATCCTCTTCCAAGTGAATGCGCGTCAGGCGAATGTCGCGTGTTCCATCCTCTGACTGGATCGTGACATACCCACCCTGGCAGATGGGTGTGGTATGTTGGGAAATCTGGTATCCTTTGGGAAGGTCAGGATAAAAATAATTTTTTCGGGCAAAATAACTGTGGCGTTCGATGCGACAATGACATGCCAGCCCCATGCGGAGAGCCAGTTCGACCGCTTTACTATTCAGGTAAGGGAGTGTGCCTGGATGTCCAAGAGTGACCGGACTCACGTGGGAATTAGGATCTGATCCGAACTGTGTGGCATCGCCGCAGAAGAGCTTGCTGACGGTCAGGAGTTGTGCATGCACTTCCAGACCTATGACCACTTCGTATGTTGGGTGCATGTGAGACATTGAACAAAAGTAAAGAAGATCAAATCAGCGAACGAACCTTTCCCGGTATCTCGGTCAGTTTGGATATATCCTGTCCGCCGGCAGTGGCGAGATTCTTCTGTCCGCCGCCGCCGCCTTTGATCATGGGTGCCACTATTTCTTTTATGATCTTGCCTGCATCAAGGCCCCTGGCTGCGACAACTGTATCTGAAATACCGATCGCCACAAAGGGTTTTCCGCCGATATTGGCAGTCAGCACGACCAGGTGATCATTCAGGTTGTTACGCAGATCGAAGCAAAGTTTTTTAAGCGCATCCGGTTGTGAAACCTGCACATGGGCTCCTATGAAAGTGACGCCATGTACGATCTCATCCTTCTCCAGCAGTTCATTTCGTATTCCTACCAGCATACGTGCCTCGAAATGTTCAAGATGCCTGCGCAATTCAGCATTCTCTTCCTGTAAAGCAGCAACTGCCTTGACGGTATCAACTGGATTCTTCAGCAAAAGACGCAGTTCGTCCAACTCCCTGAATTTTGACTGCAGATGGTTCTCTGCCGCTTTGCCGCATAGAGCCTCCACCCTTCGAACACCAGCGGCCACGGCAGACTCAGATGTGAGTAGCAGCTGTCCAATCTCACCTGTCCGCCCCACATGGGTACCACCGCACAACTCTATCGAAAAAGCAGGGTCGATGGTGACCACACGGACAACATCACCGTATTTTTCTCCGAACAGGGCCATGGCACCAAGCGAGATCGCTTCTTCCCGGGGCATCTCGCGGATGATGACCGGAATGTTTTGACGGATCTTTTCGTTGACGATGGCTTCCACCTCTCGTATCTCCGTAATGGTCATCTTAGCAAAATGGGAGAAGTCAAAACGCAGTGCATCCGTACCTACCATGGAACCCTTCTGAGCCACATGTGTACCCAATACTTTTCGAAGTGCAGCATGCAACAAATGTGTGGCGGTATGATGCACTGTTACAGACTGTCTTCGAGGCACATCAACCCAGGCACTGACTGTACTTTCTATTCTTTCAGGTAACTCCTGTACCAGATGGATGATCAGGTCGTTCTCCTTGCGGGTATCGGTAACGGCTACTCGCTCTTGCCCGATGGTAAGCCAACCCGTGTCACCAGCCTGACCACCGCTTTCCGCATAAAAAGGCGTATGGTCGAGCACGATCTGAAATGATGTCTTTCCCTTCGATTTCACCTTTCGGTAGCGCAGCAAGGTTGAATTCGTTTCAAGAGTATCGTACCCCACAAAAGAAGGACGCTCACCTGCAGACACCGAGATCGTTGTCCAGTCTTCGGAATCAGTGACGGTTGCGGCCCGGCTCCGCTGTTTCTGAGCCTGCATCTCCGTTTCGAAACCCTGCTCGTCGACCTGACGCCCATGTTCCCCAGCGATCAGGCGGGTAAGGTCAATGGGAAATCCAAAGGTATCATAAAGCTCAAACGCAGCAGGACCGTCGATCACTCCAGTTAAAGCTGAATGCGCAAGAATTTCATCCATCTTGCGTAGTCCCTTCTCCAAGGTACGCAGGAAAGCATCCTCTTCTTCGCGCACCACTTTGGATACGAAATCCAGCTGCTGGTGCAATTCAGGGAAGACATTGCGGAATTGTTCAGCCAACTGCGGCATCAACTGACAAAGCATTGGCACCCTGTAATCAAGATATGTATAATAATATCTAACGGCCCTTCGCAGGATCCGGCGAATGACATAGCCCGCTCCCGTGTTAGAAGGAAGTTGCCCGTCGGCGATGGTGAAACCAATAGCACGAATATGATCGGCGATGACACGAAAAGCAACATCATGTTTGCTATCGGTACCGGTGTATTTCTTTTTGGTGATGGATTCCGTAGCACTGATGGTGCCTGTGAATAGGTCGGTATCGTAATTAGATCGCTTACCCTGCAATACCCGTACAAGCCTTTCAAGTCCCATACCGGTATCGACATGCTGCTTTGCCAGCGGTTCAAGCGAACCATCTTTCTTTCGGTTGAACTGAATGAAAACATTATTCCATATCTCTATGACCTGGGGATGATCCTTGTTCACCAGCAGATTTCCCGGCAGCTCTGCACGCTCTGCATCAGAGCGGCAGTCCACATGGATTTCACTGCAGGGACCGCATGGCCCCGTGTCCCCCATCTCCCAGAAATTGTCCTTTTTGTTCCCAAAAACTATGTGCGAATCGGGAAGGAATTTCCTCCACTTGGCGAGTGCCAGACTGGAGGCCGGAATATTCTCAGAAGCATCCCCTTCAAAAACAGTTGCGTAGAGTCGATCAACAGGTATGCCGTATACTTTTGTCAGCAATTCCCAACTCCATTCGATCGCTTCATCCTTGAAATAGTCTCCAATGCTCCAGTTACCGAGCATCTCAAACATCGTATGATGATATGTATCCA
>JBIKIB010000293.1:0-5050 GCA_044361845.1 Chitinophagaceae bacterium
AGATGGCGGCATGCTTGAACCTGTCATTGATCCCGCTGATGACCTGATAGAACTGCTCTGCCTGTGCCAGGTATAGTTCGATCTTATGGCAAAGATCATCTTGTCCGATCCCATATTTCTTTGCAAATGCCTCAGCGGTCTTTTCTGCTCTCTTTGCCGGGCTCGAAACGATCACATCAATCGGTATACCGCTGCTGTGCAGCTTCTCTGCCATCAACGGGGCATCCCGCTTCCCTCTATCGTTCAGGGGTCGGTCGAAATCCCGGATGGATGGATCATCCCAACTGCTTTTGGCGTGTCGGACCAGTAGTAAGGTTTTCATGTTATGAAAAAATTATTTGAAGGTACGTCAAACCCTTTTTTAAGCTTGTGCAATAATCTTCGATCCTGTGAAACACCGAACAAATGGAAGAAAAATTTGCTGAGACATCCTCTGGATATGGATTTGAAAGATTATTTGACCCATTATGCCTGCTCTGCAATGCGCATAGGAGACCAATTGATCAGGAATATCCTGATACATGCTCACCCTGCAAAGAAAGCTGCGGTCAAATGCGTCTTTTAAAATGCTTCCACCTTGTCAAATGGTAAAAATATCAATGCAGATTCTGAATTCCGCTACCTTTGGAGGGCAAAAAATATCCCCATATGTCCCTTATCGTTGTTGGTTCCATGGCATTCGACCAGATTGAGACTCCTTTTGGAAAAAGTGATCGGATCGTTGGTGGCGCCGCTACATATATCGCATTGAGTGCATCCAATTTCGTCAATCCCATCAATCAGATTTCGGTCGTTGGCGGCGATTTCCCCCGGGAAGAACTTGATGATCTGTCAGCACGTGGGGTTAATCTGGAAGGAGTTCAGATCATAAAGGATCAGAAATCTTTTTTCTGGGCAGGAAGGTATCATATGGATATGAATTCCAGGGATACACTTGACACTCAGTTGAACGTATTGGCAGATTTCGATCCTGTCGTTCCGGAGAGTTATCAGGGGAGTGATTTTCTGATGCTTGGTAACCTAGCCCCTGCCATACAACACAGTGTGATCAAGCAGTTGAGGAAGAAGCCCATGCTCACGGTACTCGACACGATGAATTTCTGGATGGAGTCGGCCATGGCTGACCTTGAGAATGTTTTACACGATATCGATGTGTTGCTTATCAACGATAGTGAAGCCCGTCAGCTGAGTGCACAATTTTCCTTGGTCCGCGCCGCAAAGGAGATCATGAAGATGGGCCCCAAATATCTCGTCATCAAAAAAGGAGAACATGGTGCACTCCTATTCCACGGAGATTCGGTTTTTGTCGCACCCGCCCTTCCATTGGAAGATGTGTTCGACCCGACCGGAGCAGGCGATACGTTTGCCGGAGGGTTTATCGGATATCTTGCGCGGACAAAAAACATCTCGTTTGAGAATATGAAATCGGCTGTGATCGTGGGCTCCGCCATGGCCTCTTTTTCTGTCGAGAAATTCGGTACCACCCGAATGAAAGAAATTGCCCGTGAGGATATTGAGTCACGGATCAGGCAGTTCATTGATCTGGTGAACTTTGACATCACTTTGACATAATTTACATAATATCCTCCCTGTAAGTTTACCAGACTCAAGCACTGTCAGACGCTATCGAAGTGTCACCACTGCAATTTTGCTACAACCGGTATGCCATCGCCAGGGCTTTTCGCCAGACTCGTCTTTTCCCTTCGAGGTTGAAGGCTTCTGCGACCACATAGTAGATTCCGGCAGCTAGGCGTTTGTTGCGTTCATCCAGTCCATTCCATTTGAACTGCCCGGTGTTTCCACAAACTGCATTCCTCGCAAGATACCTGACCGGCCTTCCTCCCTGGTCGAATAAGATGACGGAACAGCTGTAACCCGGGCTTGGAAATCGGTATTCAACGATCAGGATGTCGTTGAACCCATCCTGGTCAGGTGAAAAAACTTGCGGCGACACATGTATATTCCCCACGATCGTATCTCCTGAGGCAAACTGTGAATTACGACCGGTCGGTGTGCCGTATCCTGCATCCGTTGAAGCGGAGTGCCAGTTCGTTGGATCATTTGATCGTGATTTGGGGTCGATTCTTTCAAGGGATACCCCCTCCCGGATCGACAGCAGCGGAAAATGGTATGTTTCTTTGTAGGCAAATTCATCGAGTTCTCTGCCGGATTCATCTACGACCACTACTACACCGGCATCATCAGGGTAGGAAGGTAAGGATGCCATCTCTAAGAGCAGGGACGGTCGTTTTACAGCGTAATCCCGCATGGTCGCGTACCGATCTGCCGTAAAGGTCGGAAGGTCACCCGGAAAGATCAGAAAGGGTTCTTCGCGGCATCTTTTCAGATTGGACAACAGGTTTGAGGTGTTTCGGTTTGCGAGAAAAAGTTTTGATGCATCCATGATCCCCGGTCCTGAATTCAGCAGTTCGATATGATCCGAACCTGCGCTACGGGGGTTGAACATGATCTCGTTGATGCGCATTTGGCCTGCTATTGCCGGCCGGGGTAACCCAGCCCTGGTATTTTCAGATAGTGCCATCGTATTGCCTGTACAGTCCCGAACACCATTTACTTGAAGCGTGTAGATCGTACGTTCCTGCATAGGTCTTGAGAGCTTTAAAACCACTTGATCGAATATGGGCGGCATAGGTTCCGCAGCAGCAGGATTTCCCATACCATGGTCCAATGCATAGCGTCCTGGTGAAACTGCCGTAAGGCTATCGAGCGGTTCGCTGAAAACCGCAACGATCGTCACGCTGTCTTTTGTGTAGCTGCGGATCAGCTGGGGTGGTTGGAGGTCTGAGCGATTGCCACGGATGCTGTTTGGCCGGCCGGGACTTCCACCGGCCGGATCGGTGCTGGCGGACCAGTTTTCAGAAGCATGGCACGGAAGACCTGTATCGATCATTTCCAATGCCCATCCACCATCCGATTTCAAGACATTCTGATACCAACTAAGATCATAAGCAACAGCGTGAATCGTTCTGCCTTCCGGAGATAGCAGGACCAGCTGGTCGCTGTTATTATCAAGTGTCGGAAATGATGAAACTCCGATCACCCTTCCCCATCCCAAAAACGCCGCAGCCTGTGATTTGGAACATATGATCACCTGGCTATCAGGCTGCAGGAGCTGTGTCCCGGTGATCAGGGCGGTGCTGCTGCCATCCGTGAGCCGCCATTTGTCGAGGTTAATGATCCTCCCCGATCTATTTTTCAATTCTATATATTCGCTGCCCGGAAGTCCAACGACCGGCAACGGATCTGCAAAGATCTCTGTTACCAGGACATCGTACCGTTCCGTCGTTTGTGCCATTAAACACCCTGTCATCAGCAAAGCCAATCCTGTCATCTCAAATTTCATCAGGGCAAACTACGCTTTAGGAAGGGGTGCTTCAAAGTGCAGTTCAACAATTTTTTGGATAAAAAAACTTTCAAGCATACTTTTGTGAGGCGATGATCAGCATAAAAAAACAGATAAAAAAGGCCAATAAACATTCCATGAACGTGGAAGGATAGGACTTTTTGTATGTATTCAAATATGTCGAAGCCTTCCGGAACCGGGAGGCTTCTTTCTTTTAAACCATAGCAGAAAAGATCATTTAAACCCCCGAAAGGGAACAAAAGCAAACAGTATCATGAAAGTTGCAGTCGTAGGCGCCACCGGACTGGTCGGCACCAAAATGTTACAGATCCTGGAAGAAAGGAATTTCCCGGTTGATGAGCTGATACCGGTGGCATCGGCGCGATCCGTCGGCAAGGAAGTACATTTTAGAGGAAAGGCATACAGGGTCGTAAGCTTTGCGGATGCCATCGCAGCTAAACCGAATGTGGCACTTTTTTCCGCTGGTGGGGGTACTTCCCTGGAACTGGCTCCTAAATTCGCTGAAGCCGGTATCACGGTCATTGATAATTCCTCAGCGTGGCGGATGGATCCGACAAAGAAACTCGTGGTGCCTGAAATCAACGCCCATACGCTCACGACAGCTGACAAGATCATTGCAAATCCAAACTGTTCCACCATACAGATGGTCGTGGTGCTGAATCCGCTTCACAAGCGATATGGGATCAAACGAGTGGTAGTCTCCACCTATCAAAGTGTCACCGGCACAGGGAAAAAAGCCGTGGACCAGCTCATGGGAGAAAGGAAGAAGGCTGTTGAAGGCTCTCTTGATGAGTATCCTATGGCCTATGCATATCCTATCGATCTGAATGTTATTCCCCAGATAGATGTTTTTCTTGAAAATGGCTATACCAAGGAAGAAATGAAAATGACCAACGAAACCAAAAAGATCATGGGAGATGATTCGATCCGGGTGACAGCAACCACGGTTCGCATTCCGGTGATGGGTGGGCACAGCGAAAGTGTGAATATTGAATTCGAGCATGATTTCGACCTCGCAGCAGTCAGGGAAATACTCAGTAATGCTCCCGGAGTGGTGGTGGTTGATGAACCGTCGAAGCAGAAATATCCAATGCCGATGGATGCCCATGAAAAGGATGAAACATTCGTGGGACGTATTCGCCGGGACGAGTCTCAGCCCAATACGATCAACCTGTGGATAGTGTCAGACAATCTTAGGAAGGGTGCAGCCACGAATGCCATCCAGATAGCAGAGTATTTGGCAGCTAAGGGAATGCTCTGATCAATGGGATATGACCATTAATCCGCCAGTGCACGGTTAATGAAATGAATCATCGGCTGCAGCGCCTTCAGGGCCTGCACCGATGATTTCAGCAATTCTGGGGATTGAACATCTTCGTCGCTGAGGGGTTTCATGGCAATGAAACTTTTCAATTTCAGAAATTCCTCTGCAGGATTTCCGGCTTCATACCCTTTCGGCAACCTCTTCAGTTTCGCATCCTCACCATCGTATGTGGCGCCGAAGTGTTTGCGGAATGTGGGATTCGTGACGATTTTCCTGAATTCATCGAAGCAGTAGTCGATTTCTTGTCTCACTTTAGCCAGTTCGGGGCCCATCGGCATCCATAATCCACCGCCAACGAATGTCGCTCCGGGCTCGAGGTGAAAATAATACCCTGCCATAAG
>JBIKIB010000295.1:0-5041 GCA_044361845.1 Chitinophagaceae bacterium
CGGTCATGATATCCGGGAGTTCCAACCTCGAGGATGTCGTCGTGGTCGGTTATGGCACGCAGAAAAAGCGGGATGTCACAGGTGCCATCACCTCGGTGAGCAGTGCCCAGATCACGCAGCGCCAACCGAAGGATCTGGCGGATGCCTTGCAGGGTCTAGCGCCGGGTCTGCAGATCGCTCAGTCCTCCGGTCGTCCCGGGGCGGATGCCTCCATCCGTATCCGCGGCATCGGTACCCTTCAGGGAGGTGCGGATCCACTCTTTATAGTGGATGGCGCCCAGGGAGTGGATATCGCCGGTCTGAACCCCAACGATATAGAATCAGTGGAAGTGCTCAAAGACGCCGCTTCCGCTGCCATCTACGGTTCGCGTTCTGCCAACGGTGTCATCATCATCACCACGAAGCGGGGCCGGGAGGCGAAGCCGCTCATCCAGGTTCGTTATATGACCAGCGGCAGTGAGCTGTCGCATAAGATCCAGCAGGCCAATGCGAAAGAGCGCAGGCTCTATGAGTTCAAGCGCAGCGGCGGGGGCAACCTGAATGCGGATTCCCTGAATCCATCCTTCAATGCCGACAACGACCATCAGGACCTGCTGACACGCATAGCGATGCGCCAGCAACTTGACCTGAGTGTGAGCGGCGGTAGCAAGGGACTCAACTACTACGGTGGCATCGGCTATCTGGATGACCAGGGCATCATCATCAACAGCTATGCACGCACCCTGCGCGGTCGCTTCAATATGGACTATAAGCCCAATGCCCGTTTCTCTGCGGGAAATAGCCTGCAGCTGTCTTACCAGGCGGAGAACCGCATTGACGATGGCGCCACCCTGAAACAAGCCATCGAACGTCCACCCACATTCCGCATCTATTACCCCGATGGTGCTTTGGCGCCGGTACAGGGCGGAAGACGCAATCCCGTCGCGGAGGCCTTATACCGTAAGAACGAGTTCGAGATCCTCTCGATGAACCTCTACACCTATGCCACCATTAATTTCAACAAGGACCTGAAGTTCACCACAGATGCCAATATCCGGGCAACCTCCCAGCAGAACCTGCGGTTCATACCTCGCCTGCTGAGCACAGCGGCGATCCCCGATAACAGCGGAGGTATCACCAACAGCCTTCGCACCTACTGGATGGCACAGGCCTTCTTCAACTATAACAAGAAATTCGGGAAGGACCATAGCCTGACGGCTGTCCTGGGTACCAGTGCCGACAATGACTTCCTGCGCAGTGCCACCGTCAACGGAACGACTTACGTGTCAGAGGAAGTACTCACCCTGAATTCCCCACAGGTGATCACCCTCAATACCAGCAGTGAGACGCGCAGCACCTCCCTCTCCGGCTTCGGTCGACTGGGCTATAGCTACCGCGGAAAGTATCTCTTCAACAGCAACTTCCGGGCGGATGCATCCTCCCGTTTCGGGAAAGAAAACCGCTGGGGTTTCTTCCCTTCGGCTTCCGTCGGATGGCGGTTCTCGGATGAGCGGTTCATGGGCTGGGCAGGCAAATACCTCGATGAAGGAAAGCTTCGCGTCAGCTACGGCCAAACCGGTAACGACCGCATCGGTGCCTATGATGCCATCCAGCGGTATGCTTTTGGCGATAATTTCTACAACGGGGCTTCCGGCGTGGCACCCTTCAGCACTTTCGGCAATAGCCGCCTCAGCTGGGAATCCACCAGCCAGACCAACGTCGGTCTGGACCTCGCCTTCCTGAGCAACCGACTCCTGATCAACATCGATTACTACGATAAGATCACCGACAGGCTGCTCTATCAGGCACCCCTTCCCCTCGAAACCGGCTTCAATAACGTGAACGTGAACGTGGGATCCATCAGGAACAAGGGACTTGAATTCCTGATAAACGTCACGCCGATCCGAAAGAAAGACCTGCAGTGGAATATCATCTATAATATGTCGTTCAACGAGGCCACCATCCGCAGCCTTTATGATAACATCGCCCTGCGCTCTGCATTCTGGCTCACCGAGCCCGGTGGATTGCTGGGTAATTTCTACGGATGGCGCGCCCTGGGGGTCTATTCATATAACGAGTCGAATGCTTATGACGAGAACTGGGAACGCCTCATGCCGGTCATCGGCAGCAACGGCTTGCCCACCGGAGAGTACACTATGGGTGGAAAGACCTACTCCGGAAAGATCAACCGCATGTACACACAGGGCAATCTCCTAAGGGGCGGCGACGTGATCTGGGATAATATCCGCAAAGACAGCGTCATCGACGACAACGACAGGATGATCCTCGGTAACGCACAACCGAAGTTCATTGCCGGACTCTCGAACACCCTCACCTGGAAAGGACTCAGCCTGTCCTTCAACTTCTACGTAAGCTGGGGTTCAAAGATCTACAACAAAGGGATGGCTGACCTCAATAACCTCGGTACCGTGAACATCACACCCACGCCGGAATACATCCGGGATGCGTGGTTCAAACCGGGGGATGTCACCAAGTGGTATATCGCACAGAATAATGCCATGGGGAACTCCCGAAACCTCAGTTCGCTCTTTCTGGAAGACGCCTCCTTCATCCGACTGCGCAACCTCCGACTGAGCTATAACGTGCCGACCAAAGTCGTCAACAAAATGAAGTTAAAGGGTATCAACCTCTTTCTCTACGGCAATAACCTGCTGACCTGGACGAACTACTCCTGGTTCGATCCGGAGATAGACTTCAACGACCCGCTGGAGATGGGACTCGATAATGGCCGGTATCCGCGCAACCGTGAAGTCGGCGGCGGCATCAACATCAACCTTTAATCCATCACGATGAAGAAAATAACATTGTTCCTGTTGCCCGTTGCCATGCTGCTGGGCGGCTGTGAGAAATTCTTGGACCAACAACCGATCTCCTCCCTCTCCACGGAGCTTTTCTGGAAGACCGCTGAAGATGCACGACTGGGCAACGCTGCCATTTATGACGGACTGCAGAAGACCCTTACCGATTGTTATATCGACTGGGGAGATGCCCGCTCCGATAATTTCACCTATAGCGGCACGGGGGATTACCAGATCCTGGTGACGATGAACGGCCTCACATCCCTTACCAGTACGACCAACTGGGCCGACCTCTACATGACCATCGCCCGCGCGAACGTCGCCATCCAACAGCTTCCCTCCGTCAAAGCCCTGGGGGATGTGGATCGTAATCATTACCTGGCACAGGCATACGCAGCACGGGCTTATATGTATTTCTACGCCGTCAGGCTCTGGGGGGATGTCCCCGTATGGACGGCACCTTATGGCTCCATGAACGAAGATCCCAAGCGGCTGCGAAGCCCGGCAGACTCGGTCCTCAACAGTGTCATTATCCCAGACCTGCAAAAGGCACAGACCCTCATCAACAAGTCCCTTACCAATGTGTATGAGATCAACGAAGGCTCCATCCTGGCCATGTTGACGGATGTACACATGTGGAAGAAAGACTATCCGGCAGCACTCGCTTCATCCGCAGCTTTCATTGCACTTCCATACAGGTATGATGTCAATGCCAACAACGTTGCCGCACTGAAGAATATCTTCATCAACCCCGCCGGTAACAAAGAGGCGATATTGACCCTCAACTGGGATTATACCAGGGACGGGGAGAATTTCATGGGGGCACGACTGGGCAGCAATAGCAATACTTCCACCTATGAGATCGATAGCTCCGTTACGGTGAAGTTCCAGTCCGACCGGGGAGACCTGCGGCGCTGGAATACCTATGATACCGCCCTGTGGGGTACGAGCACCAAAATCGCGCAGATCTGGAAATATTACGACTATGATCCGGTGACAGCCAAACCCAAGATCCCCAGCCGCATCGAGAATAATGTGAAGATCCCCCTCTACCGGACAGCCGATGTGCTCCTGTTGCGTGCAGAAGCCCTCAACCGAACAGGAGATAAGACAGGTGCCTTCACCATCGTCAATCGCATCAGGACCCTTCGTGGAGCCAAGGTACTGGTACCTGCCAATTACACGACCGTCGATGCCTCAGAGGATGCCGTTTTGGATGAACGCCAGCTCGAGCTCTTTGCTGAGAGCCGGCGCTGGTTCGATCTGGTCCGTACGGGACGCGTCCTCAAAGTCGTGGATCCCCTCATCCGCGAACGGCAACGTGAACAACGCCTGCAGGAAACCGGCTTCACCGATCCCCGAAAGATCCTGTGGCCGATCTCAAGGGATGCACTGACCCGTAACCCACTTCTGGTGCAGAATCCGCCTTATTCCGAATAACCATTCCAAACGACTCCAACCGATCAACATATGAAAAGAATGAAGTTTCCATCGCCGGCCGTCCTGCTCTTTATGACGGTATCCATACTGACCACCGGAACGGGTTGCAAGAAGATGATTGGCCTTGATCTACAGCAGAATGTGGAGCATGTCACCAGCGTCATCGATCCCCGCATCAATAAGTCGGCCTGGCAGTTCCTGCAAGAAAGAAGCTACCTGCGCCAGCCGGATACCATCTTTAAACGCATGTACGATGGTCTGATCTACGCCGGCATCGATACGGCCGAATACACGCGCGCGGGACGGACCTTTATTTTCCTGAACAACGACGCCATCTACCGCTTCGCCAGCGGACGAGTGCAAGCGGATTGCTTCTTCGGACGGTACCTGGTGGCGGGTAAGGTCGGTACCAAATGGTCAGACTATCCAAAAGACTTCGTCAGGAACTACTTCCTCTACCTGATCGCAAATGGTGAATACACCTTCGATAACCTCACCCCCGATAACCGCGAACTGGGTACCCTGATGCCGAAGAATGTGGAACCCCTGAATCCCGAGAGCATCATCGCTTTGCGCGTCGTCAATGACCGATTCTCCAAGATGCGCGTCAATGACTATCCCGGCACCGTCACGTACACCACCCAGCGGTTCTCCGAGATCCTGACGGGTGGTATCATCAGTACCAACGGTCCGATCCATGTCGCCAACCGGGTCGTGGAGTATCGTATCAAGTGATCTTCAGCTATTGCTGTCTTTTTCTGTAAAAGGTCCTGACTGCTCGCCCCTGGCTTGCTGTCAGGACC
>JBIKIB010000296.1:0-5039 GCA_044361845.1 Chitinophagaceae bacterium
GCAAATCCATACATCACAGTATTGGGTCCAAAGGAGAGTGCCGCCCGACGAATCAGTATCATGGGTATCTGTAACAAAGGGGCTGGAATCATTGCACCACTGGTCTTTGCAGCAGTGATCCTTAAAGCTACTGATACTGACCTCTTTATTCAACTCGACAATATGGACCCTTCACAGAAAGGAATAGTACTTGATGAACTGGTACAAAGAGTCATCCTCCCATATACATGTGTCGGTTTGGTACTCTTCCTGCTAGGGCTGTTGGTACGATATTCACCCCTGCCAGATATCGATACTGAAAATGAATCCTCCGAAGTCGCTGCAGCCAACGCAAACAAAAACAGCATCATTGAATTCCCCCACCTGATCCTGGGAGCACTGGCCATTTTTCTTCATGTAGGCACTCAAGTCATATCCATAGATACCATCATCGGTTATGCCAAC
Organism: Chitinophagaceae bacterium; assembly: GCA_044361845.1. Taxonomy (GTDB): domain Bacteria; phylum Bacteroidota; class Bacteroidia; order Chitinophagales; family Chitinophagaceae; genus Pollutibacter. Next base: position 445 of record JBIKIB010000296.1, read on the forward strand.
TCCATGGGAATTCCCCTTCTAGAAGCCAAGGCATTCCCCTCTTACACGCTCACCGCCACCATTTGCGGTTACATCATAGGCATCGTCGCTATCCCAAAATATATACGACAGGTCAATGCCCTGAGAATTTGCACCCTCCTGGGCCTTATCTTGACAGTGCTCATCGTCTTGGCAAATGGAAATATTACGATTCTTGGTCATCAGGCAGATATATCTATCTGGTTTGTGGTTTTACTCGGACTTGCCAACTCCCTTGTCTGGGCCGGCATCTGGCCACTAGCCCTTGACGGACTGGGGAAGTTCACTAAAATCGGGGCATCCGTGATGATCATGGGACTTTGCGGAAACGCCATCCTTCCCTTATTATATGGATATGCAGCGGATACATTCGATGTCAGGCAGGCTTACTGGGTACTGTTCCCCTGCTATGTATACCTCAATTTCTACGCCTTTTACGGACATAAGATCCGGAGCTGGAAAGCAAAATGACAAATCCTCCTCCGCTTTACTTTGACATCCTGTATCTTATTAATGAATGTAATAGTTTAAATACGGGGCTGGCCACTGACGTCAGATACTTTCCGGCAGCGTATGCAAACAAAAAGTCTGTAAGTCCAACAGTAAAAACATCAATGAAATGTCTGAAAGGATCAAAATAATAAACGGGAGAATTATTCTTACAGATCGTATTCTTCAATCCGGGACGATATTGATCGAAGGAAGAAAAATAATCGGAGTTGAAGAAGGCAACCCTGAATGGGATGTTGCCTTGACCATCGATGCCAAAGGCAATTATATTTCTCCCGGCTTCATTGATATCCATGTGCATGGTGGCGGCGGGCATGATTTCATGGACGGAACGGAAGAAGCTTTTTTGGAAATCGCAAAGATTCACGCAACACACGGAACCACTTCGATGCTTCCTACTACGCTTACTGCCGATCTACAGGGTATCCTTGATACGATTGACACTTATGAACGAGCCACCCTTAAGAACAATGAAGGAGCAAACTTCATTGGCCTGCATTTAGAAGGACCTTATTTTTCAATGGCTCAGCGCGGGGCCCAGGACCCGAAATTCATCAGAGATCCGGACCCTGAAGAATACATGCAAATCCTTGAACACAGCACCGCCATTAAAAGATGGAGCATCGCTCCGGAAAAAAATGGAGCCATTGCATTTGGAAAAATACTTCGCAACAGGGGTATCCTGCCTTCTATGGCCCATACTGATGCAACCTACGAAGAAGCCTATGAAGCCCTCCGGAACGGCTATTCCTTACTCACGCATTTTTATTCTGCAATGTCTGGCGTCACCCGGAAAAACGCATTCCGTTTCGCCGGGGTGATAGAAGCAGGCTACCTTCATGATGAATTGGATGTAGAGATCATTGCCGACGGGATTCACCTTCCAGCCCCTCTGCTAAAACTCATCTGCAAGATCAAAGGCCCCGACCGGACAGCTTTGATCACCGATGCCATGAGGGGCGCAGCAATGCCTGAAGGAAAGAGTATCCTTGGAAACAAATATACCGGCCTGCCGGTGATCATTGAGGACGGCGTAGCAAAACTACCGGACCGCAGTTCTTTCGCAGGAAGCGTGGCAACGGCTGACAGACTCGTGCGCACGATGCTGGCAAATACCGAATCACCACTTGTTGATGTCATTCGCATGATCACAACCACACCGGCAAGAATCATGATGCTCGATGACCAAATCGGATCACTGAAAAAAGGAATGGATGCGGATGTTTTGATATTCGATGAAAACATACATGTCAAAGAAGTGATCATCAAAGGAAATAGAATTTTTTCGTTCGGGTTATGATGAATGAAATCAATTCCGGTTTGACTCATTGAAAAGTATTGGTTGTCACATGTTCTGGGTTATAAAAACACATCTTTACATAAACGTCAGGATATAGGTCCAGACTCAAAACCATCATCAACGAAAATGAAATCTCTTTTCGTCATTTGCTTGCTAACCTGCTGTTGCATGCAAGCCACCGCCCAATGGAAGCCCTTTCGCTTCGCATTCATCAGTGATACCCATATAGGATCGCCTAACGGCAATGCCGAAGAGGATCTTCGCAGGACCGTGAAAGATATTAACAACATGGACGATATCTCTTTTGTAGTCATCACAGGAGATATTACCGAACTGGGTACGAATGAAGAAATCATCCTGGCAAAACAAATACTTGATGGTCTGGATGTTCCCTGGTACATCATTCCGGGAAATCACGATACAGGCTGGAGTGAGAGCGGAGGTATGGGTTTTACGAAAACCTTTGGAAGCGACAGATTTTATTTCGAACACAATGGCATTATTTTTTTGGGTTGCGCGTCTGGTCCCTATGTGCGTATGAGTGATGGTCATATCCCACGAGATGCCATCATGTGGATGGACAGTATCCTAAAAAAGACGGATCCTAAAATACCCATCGTTTTCCTGAATCATTATCCCCTCGACAAAGACCTCGACAACTGGTACGAAGCGATCGACCGACTGAAACAACACAATACAATCGCGGCACTCTGTGGCCATGGACACAGCAACCGTAAATTGAACTTCGAAGACATCCCGGCGGTCATGGGCCGCTCCAATCTTCGTGCAAAAGCTGCTTATGGAGGATATAACATTGTGGATATTCGAGCAGATTCCATGATTTTCTCAGAACGTACACCAGCTTTTCAAACAAAACCGGCATGGACCAGTATCAAACTTGAATCTAAAACATATGACCTTAGCAGGCAATTCCTCCGTCCGTCGTACAAAATGAACGACAGCTTCCCGAATGTCCGCCTTAAATGGTCATTTGCATCTGATGCCAATGTGATCTCCACACCGATGGTGGTGGATGACCTGGTTGTGTTCGGAAACAGTCTGGGTCGAATCGATGCGTTGGATCTCAAAAACGGAAAAAAGAAATGGTCCTTCCAGACCGGTGGCGCTATATATTCCTCTCCAGCTGCAGATAATGGCTTCATTGTATTTGGCTCATGCGATGGAAGCATCTATTGTCTCAAAACCAAGACTGGAAAGCTCACATGGAAGCTGGCTACAGACGCAGCAGTGCTTGGAAGTCCAATCATCCAAAATGGCATCGTGTACATCGGTGGAAGCGATCATAATTTCAGGGCAGTATCCCTTAGCAACGGAAAAGAAATCTGGCGCTTCGAAGGCCTTAACGGCCCGGTAGTCAGTACTCCGGTAATACATGAAGGAAAAATCATCTTCGGTGCGTGGGATCGCCACCTTTATGCATTGAACATCCAAAACGGGAGCCTGCAATGGAAATGGAACAATGGGTCATCCGTTCGGAATTATTCCCCCGCATCCTGCATTCCTGTCGTCAAAGATAATGTGGTGTACATCGTCGCACCAGACAGATACCTCTCTGCCATCGATATTCATTCAGGCACTACACTTTGGAGAACGAATGAATCCACCGTCCGCGAATCCATTGGCATATCAGCTGATGGTGAACTCATCTACGCCAAGACAATGAACGACACCATCGTGGCTTTCCCCACTTCAAGAAATCATCAAAAAGCCACATGGAAGATGCATGCCGGCTTCGGATATGAACATGTCCCGTCGATGCTCATCGAAAGCAATGGAGTGATCCATTTCGGTACAAAAAATGGAGTGGTTTATGCAATAGACGCCGCCACACAAAAACTCGTTTGGAAATATAAGATCGATAACTCAATGGTCAATACGGTGAATCTCTTCAAACCGAAAAAACTGCTCGCTTCAACAATGGATGGAAAGCTGGCCTTACTGGAATCCATAAAATGACCAAATAATAATGCCACCTGTCAAAAACACAAACCTTTTCTTAAACATATCCCCTTTTGTACATTTGCCAACATGCCAGGTCCCGTAATATGCATTGGAGCCGCCTTGATCGATGAACTTCTTCTTGCGAATGAAGATATTATACTTTCCACCACTACTCCAGCGACGGTGACAAAGTCTGCTGGTGGAGTAGCACGCAATATCGCCCACCAACTTGCACTCCTTGGTGTTCCTGTTCAATTGGTCAGCGTCTTTGGTGACGATGATGCCGGTGATTGGTTAAAAAAGTACTGTCTGAGTGCAGGCATATCCTTGGATGCCGCACTTACAAAAAAAGGTCCTACTGGTAAATACACAGGTATCATTAAACAAGATGGCTCTCTTTTTGCAGCATTCCTCAGCAACTGCGCCATACATTTTATCACGCCGGAATTCCTGGAATCCCAAAAGGTACTTCTCTCTTCAGGATCTTTCCTCCTCGCAGATGCCAATATCAGTAAAGACTCAATAGAATGGTTGTTGTCATTTAGCCGCGAATCCGGCATTCCATTCATCATCGAGCCGGTTTCTGTAGCACCGGCAAGAAAACTCGCATCGATAGACCTGAATGGACTTTACCTCATAACCCCAAACGAGGACGAACTTCCGGCTATCAGCATGGAACATGAAACCCAATCCGAACACCCGGTGGAAACCTTGCTCCGAAGAGGTGTTAGCCAGGTCTGGGTGCATAATGGCGCAAAAGGCTCCACTATTTTCAGCAGCGATAACTCAATGTCGCTTCATGCCC
>JBIKIB010000297.1:0-4991 GCA_044361845.1 Chitinophagaceae bacterium
AGGGTCCGTCGCGCTGGAAGCGGTGAAGCGATCCATCGTGCCGCTTCAGGAATCGGTGGTTGAAACGGAACCCGAACCCGATCCCATCCTACCGGCCGGTACCAGATTGCCCGCGATACCGGCCGCTGATCCGGGCATATCCGAAGCGCTGAACCGGCAGGACGTCATCGTACAGCCCGTCGCGGAGGGTGCCAATGGGCTGTCCGTCAACTTCGTCAATCGTCGTACGGTCAACCCCGACATATTGTCGCAGCTCAACGGGATCGCTGCACAGGTCGTGGAGCTGCGGCTTTCAGGGCTCGACCTCACCGATGAGCAGTTCGCCCGGTTAGAGTCCATGCCGCATCTCCGGCGGCTGATGATCGACCGGACGAAAATCACCGATGCCGGTCTCTCGGACATGAAACGGTTCCCCGCACTCGAGTCATTGAATCTTTACGGGACTGCCGTGACGGACAAGGGGATCGGACAGTTGACCGGTTGTCACCAACTGAAGCATCTATACCTTTGGCAGACGAAGGTCTCTGATGACGGGATCCGTTCCCTGAAGGCACGCAACCCCGCCATCAAAACCGACGCCGGGAATTTGGTATTGAAAAAACCTGACAGCATCAAAACGCAATGAGGATGAGAAGAATCGGAATACTGTTTGCGCCGGTTGTGGCTTGGATGGTCATGGCTGCTGTTCGCAGCGCTGAGCCGTCGCTGCCGAAGGATGTGCTGGAGGAGTACCGGAAGATCAGCGGAAAGGTTGATTTCAACCGGCATGTGAAGCCCGTACTCTCTGATAAATGCTTTACCTGCCATGGACCGGACAAGGCGAAGGTGAAGGCCGGCCTCAGGCTCGATCAGTCTGCTTCCGCCTTTGCAGCGCTGCCGGAAAGTCCCGGCCGGTATGCCATCATCCCCTCCGATATCCGCCGGAGCGAAGTCGTCCGGCGCATCCTTTCCGCAGACCCTGAATACGTCATGCCCACGCCGGCATCTCACCTCACCCTGACGGCCAGGGAGAAGGCCCTTGTGGTGCGATGGATCGAACAGGGCGCCGTTTACCAGCCACACTGGGCCTTTGTGAAGCCAGTGAAGACCGATCCGCCCGTCCCTGATGCCTTGCAAAAGGCGGAGCATCCCATCGACCGGTTCATACTTGCCCGTTTGAAGGAAGAAGGCATCTCCTCCTCCGGGCAGGCATCTCCGGCATTGCTGCTGCGTCGGCTAAGCCTTGATCTGACTGGATTGCCGCCCACGATCGCGGAAACCGACGCTTTTCTGGCCGATAGCAGTTCCTCAGCATACGAACGACAGGTCGACCGGCTGCTGGCATCTCCGCATTTCGGGGAACGCATGGCCGCTGAATGGCTCGACATCGCACGATTCTCGGATTCTCACGGATACACCGTCGATCGCTTGCGGGATATGTCGCCCTACCGCGACTGGGTCATCTCCGCCTTCAACCGGAACATGCCTTATGACCGGTTCATCCATGAGCAGCTGGCAGGCGACCTGATGCCATCACCCTCCCGCGATATGCTCATCGCCACTGCCTTCAATCGGAACCATCCCCAGAACACCGAGGGCGGCATCGTGGAGGAAGAGTTCCAGACCGAGTATGTCATGGATCGCACCAATACGTTCGGAGAGGCTTTCATGGCCATATCCCTGGGCTGTGCGCGATGCCATGACCATAAGTACGACCCCGTCTCGCAGCAGAACTATTTTGAGTTGTACAGTTTCTTCAACAACGTCCTGGAAGCCGGACAGATATCCTTCAACGACGACCTGCCCACACCCACATTGCTCCTGCCAACCGATGCACAGGGGGCGGTCATCGCTTCCATCAAGGCCGGCATTGAGGCACAGGAGAAAAAGTTGCTGGCAGCGGAGCGCAATGCCGTGACCGCTTCCGGGGCATGGATCGATGCGCGGGCCTATCAAGACCTTGCGTCGCAGTCCATTCCTCTTGCGGGACTGAAGGCGCATTTTCTGCTTGACGGTGATCTGCAGAACAGGCTCGACACTTCGCAGCGGGGAGAGATGAAGCACGACTACGGACAGCGTGGGGACAAGCCTGCATTCGTTGCAGGGCCGGAGGGCAGGGCACTGGCACTCGACGGGGATGTGTACCTCGACCTGGACCAGGTCGGTGTCTTCAGGAAGTCTGAGCCTTTCAGCATAGGCATCAAGGTATGGATACCGAAAGGGCTTCAGGAAGGCGTGGTATTCCACAAGAGCGAAGCGGAGCGACTGTATAATTTCAAGGGATTCCATGTGTATATCCGCGACGGGCGTTTTGAAGTGTCGATGGCACATACCGCTCCTTCGAATGCGATCATCCTGTCAGCGGAGCAGGCGGTTCCGAGAGAGCGATGGACACAGCTTACGCTTTGTTACGATGGATCTTCGAGCGCCGCAGGGCTCGTATTGTACCAGGATGGGTCGCCCATTCCCATGAGGGTGGTGAAAGACAAGCTCTACAAGGACATCATCTTCCATCGTGCCAAGGAGCCCGGCCTGCAGGTCGGCGGATGGTACCGAGGCCTCGGTTTCAGGGGCGGCAGGGCGGATGATATCATCGTCTATGACCGGCGGCTGACGGATTTCGAGGTGTTGATGCTGGCGGGTCGTGCCAGCTGGGCCTCAGTCGCAGGAAAGGATCCGTCCATGCTGTCGGAAAAAGAAAGGAATATCCTCAGCACCTATCACGCACAGGCCATCGATGCGGATGCCCTTGAGCAAAGGCGAATGTTGAAAGCGCTGCGGACCGGGTTGTCCGATTCGACAAGAAATATCAGGGAGATCATGGTGATGGAAGAGATGCCCGAACCAAGGCCGACGCACATCCTGCTTCGCGGGCAATACGACATGCCCGGACAGCGGGTGTATGCGAACACTCCGTCGGCTATTTTCGGTTATCCGTTATCGTTATCAAAAGACCGTTACGGCCTTGCCCGTTGGCTCACCCATCCCGACCATCCCCTCACGGCACGCGTGGCCGTGAACCGCCTCTGGCAGCAGTTCTTCGGTGTGGGGCTGGTGAAGACGAGCGAGGATTTCGGCAACCAGGGGGAGCTGCCCTCTCATCCGGAGCTGCTCGATTGGCTGGCAGTTACTTTTCGGGAATCGGGATGGGACATCAAGAAGATGGTCCGCCTGATCGTGATGTCGGCCACATACCGGCAGGACTCTCATGCACCGGCAGGGATTCGCGAGGCCGATCCTGAGAACCGTCTGCTTGCGCGGGGACCCTCCGGCCGGCTCACGGCGGAGATGTTGCGGGATAATGCCCTCGTGGCATCGGAGCTTATCAACAAAAAGACCGGTGGGCAGAGCATCCGGCCATACCAACCGGCCGGACTATGGGAGATCAACAGTGCGACGTACAAAGCCGACAGCACCGATGCCCTTTACCGCCGAAGCCTTTATATCATTTCGAAACGAACCGTTCCGAATCCCACGCTTGCATCCTTCGATGCTTCCGACCGGAGTGCATGCCTATCGCGTCGGCAGCGCACCAACACGCCCTTGCAGGCACTGGTGACGCTCAACGACCCGACCTATCTGGAGGCATCTAAAGCGCTCGGGCAGCGGATGAGCAGGGTCGGTACCGTTCCCGGCGGCATTCGCATGGGGTTCCGGGCACTCACGGGCCGGTGGCCCTCTGAAAAAGAAACGGAGATCCTCGCCACGCTCTTCGATGCACAGCGATCACGGTTCAGGGCCGATCCCCGAAAAACAGCGGGCTGGCTTGCCGCTGGAATGTTCAGGATAGATGAACAGGCTGATGCATCTGATATTGCGGCCTATGCCGTTGTTGCGAGTACCATCATGAATGCTGACGCCACGCTAACGAAACGATAATCCATGGGACATCACCCCGACAAAAAAAGAATTGCCTCAAAGGATCTCGATCCCCTGTATCATTGCGTTGACCGCCGGGATTTCCTCAGCCGGACGGCGATGGGGTTGGGTGCGGTCGCCCTGCAGCAACTCCTCTCTCCATTTGGTGCAAGTGCCGCTACGCAGGAGGAGAGGATCCTGAAGATGCTGCCATCCATCGCGCCGAAGGCGAAGCGGGTGGTGTTCCTGTTCATGGCCGGGGGGCCGTCACAAATAGAGACCTTCGATCACAAGCCGCGGTTGCGTGCACTCTATGGCACGCAGCTTCCGGAATCCGTGCGCAAGGGACAGCGACTGACCGGCATGAGTGCCAACCAGGCGGCATTGCCGGTGGTGCCCTCGGCCTATGACTTCCGTCAGTATGGCGAGAGCCGGACATGGGTGAGCGAGTTGCTGCCATATACCGCGCAGGTTGTCGATGAACTCTGCGTGATACGCTCCCTGCATACGGAACAGATCAACCACGACCCGGCCATCACATTCTTCCAGACCGGCCATCAGCTGCCGGGCAGGCCCTCCATCGGGTCCTGGCTCAGTTACGGGCTTGGTTCTGAGAACCGGAACCTGCCGGCCTTCATCGTGCTCATTTCAAAGGATGCTTCGAAGGATCAGCCACTATATGCCCGGCTTTGGGGAAATGGTTTCCTGCCGTCTGAGCACCAGGGGGTGCAGTTCCGTTCAGGGAAAGATCCCGTCCTGTTCCTCAAGGATCCGGAGGGGTATGACGGTGAAGACCGGAGAGAGATGCTCGACCATCTTCGGCAACTTAATGAACTCCAGCACCAGCAATGGGCCGACCCTGAGGTTTCGGCCCGGATAGCGCAGTATGAGATGGCATTCCGCATGCAGACTTCCGTCCCGGATGTCATGGACACGAGCGGCGAGCCCGATGAGGTTTTTGACCTCTACGGACCTTCCAGCCGCGACAAGGGCAGCTATGCCGCCAACTGCATCCTTGCACGAAAACTGTTGGAGAAGGATGTTCGCTTCGTGCAGCTCTACCACCAGGGATGGGATCATCATGGCGGTCTGCCGAATAATATCACGCAGCAGTGCCGGCAGATCGACCAGCCAACGGCCGCCCTCGTCACAGA
>JBIKIB010000037.1:0-16256 GCA_044361845.1 Chitinophagaceae bacterium
TCGAAAGCGGAACGCATCCTGCGGATGTTGTAATCACTTTGTCCGATCGTGGTGAATCTGAAAAAAAATATGATCCCTGCCAGCATGAGGATGCCGATGCCCGCGATCAGGATTTTTTTTCTAAGGATGGAATATGCAACAATGCCGACCAGAGGGATGCTGAGTGCTCCCCTGGTGCCGGAGATCATCAAGCCGTACAAGGAGAGTATTGCGACGCAGCAGAAAAACACACGCATATATGTTTTTTTCTGTGCCAGGCTAATGATCGCGGCGACCACCGCGGAATAGGCCTGGTTGGCACCGAATTGTCCTGCATCACTCAGGAATGAGAATGCCCGTAATTGCCCAAAGAGAATATGTGTTTTGTCATTGCCTTCTTCAAGCCATGCTCGTTCCCATTGGTCCGGACCGTTGATATGTTGATGGATGCCTTTTGCTGTAACGAGCAATGAGCATATCCCCCAGATCAGAAAGAACCGGTCGAGGTGTCTGTCGGTGCGGATGAATAGCAGTGTGAGGGGGATGATACACATCATGTACAATCCGATCCCCCTGCCGGAGAACCATGCTTCCGTGCTGTTTGATTCGGGGTTGAATAATTGCATCAGGGAATATCCGAACCATATGAAAGCCAACCATGTGATGTCTTTTTTTACGGGTGACCAGTCGGTTTTTTTTCTGAAGGGATGCAGGAAAATTGCGGTGAAGGTCAGGATGAGTATTGCATCCATCATGAGTCCCACTTGCAGTCCTTTTGCATACCGTCCGAAGCCGATGAGTGTGAACCCCAGTATGATCGCAGCGTACAGTCCGACAGCCGGGCGGGAGAACAACAGGAAGAACCCCGCGGCAAGGAATGGTATGCAGACCAATCCAATGACCCCGGGTATCCCCAGCATCGCGGAGATGATGCCGGAAGCGACGCAACAGGATAACAGTGCTATGAGCATTGCATTGTCCGTCAGCCGGTCAGCACCTGAAAGTACCTCAAAGGGATGTTCAGGTGTATGCATGTGCAAGTGCGGTTTCGATATCTTCATCCGAACGGGTTTTAAGGTGTGGCCGTCTTGAATATTTTGTACCATCCATCCCTGAAGAAATCCATTCCATGCCTTAGGATCTGTCTGCTATCGAGTGATATCTCTTTGTGGAGGTACATGAACCCGATCCAGATACCGAGCATGGTGAACAGCAGGGATGAGCAAGCGACCATGGTCAGTGAATGAAAAGCGAATACGGCGATGATGTCACCCACGATATTCGCCAGCAGCATATAAGCCACCTTCCTTGCATTCTTCCCGGGTTGGTTGATGCTATCGAGTCCGATGCCCGTCATCCTCTCCACGGGCAGCAGTATGCCGTAGACGGAAAATATTTTCAGGAGCATCGCTGCATTTGCACCGGTATGTGGATCGCTGGTTCGGTATTGTGATCCTCCCAGGAGCATGACCAGTGGTGCGGCGAAGATGAAGGTGAAGATGCAGATGAAAAAGAACAGCAATGTCATGGCTCCGGAGTAAGTATAGAAGAGATCCCTGAGGGTGGATCGATCACCATCCATGCTCGCTTTCGACATTTTGGGAAATGCCGTTGCGGTGAAGCTTCTGAGTGGTATCTGCAGCAGTTCGGTCAGTTTGAGGGGAATGCTGTACAGTGCTACGGCAGCCGGGCCCATCGGGCTGAAACTGATGATGAAAGCATCTGCATTTCTGAGCAGGTTGCTGCCGAGCATGGTGACCGTCGAGAATTTTCCGAAGTCAAGCAGTTGCCTACTGGTTTCCATGGTGCTTTTTGATAAATGCCGGAATCCATCCCAGCCTGCGGCAAGGCTTATGATCGAGGTGATCAGGTTGACGAAGATCATCGCGGGTGCGAGTAGTTGCAATGTGAAGAAGGGCTTGAGGTAGTTGGCAGTGATGATCAGGAAGAACCCTGCAGCATTGATGGATCGCAACAATAGGATGCGTCCGTATCTTCTTTCAGATTGCAGGATCACCAATGCATTGTTCCATGGGAGATTGGCAAATACAAGCAAAGGATACCAGGTGAAGAAAATGGCATATGCTGAGTTTTGGATCGAGTCGCGGAACACCAGTGCCATTGCTGCGATCAGCAAAGCACTCAGGCAGGTAGCTGCCAGGCTGATCAGTCCATTGGATCCGATGTAGTGGATCCTTTTATGTTCAGAGGTGCCTGAAAGAAACCTGACAATGGCGGCACTTGTGATACCAAATCTGAACATTTCCACCAGCGATCCCAGGGACAGGAACAGTACCCATTTCCCGAATGCTTCGGGAGGATAGGTTCTTGCCAGCAATGCGAAGCCGCCCACTCCAAAAACGGCAGTGGTCAGGTTGCCGGCAAGGGAAAGGAAATTATCCTCCCGGAGGATCAGGTGTATTTTTTTTCTCAAGTGGTCGATTGTTTACATCACAGGTGTGTTCATGCCATGTATATTTCCCTGGATCTATATTTATTTTGTGTTGGTGACTGCCGGATCCCCTTCAAAGAATTCCGATTCCTGCTCGTCGACCCCATTGAGTATGAATCGCAAGTGTTGGCCTGCGACGGGTTTCATCATCTCCATGGCCGCATCATCCGCGACAGTCCAGATCCTGTTCGATCGGCACACGAGTATGGTGAGTTGTGCTTCCTCTATCAACCCAATGGGGAACGGACTTTGCAGCAAGGGCGGCAGTTCTATGAATATCCATTCTGTTTCAGCTGGAATACGCATATCGCATCGCTGCAGTAATTCCCTGGCGTTTTTCACGTCGTAGATATTCTTGTTCGGATCACAGCGCAAGTATGCATCATCCGGCAGGTAGGTTTTCGGATCCCGCAGGAGCAGACTTTCCTTGTCTATGCGCGGATCCGGATATCCAAGTAGTTTTCTGAGGAATGGATATTTTCGCACGGGGATCACCGGAACGGAAGGGGTTTGTGTTTTCGGTGACGGGCTTGCTTCCGTGGGTGATTTTTCTCCATGAAAAGTTGCATGGTTGCTACAGTCCACATAGATCACTTTTCTTCCCATCTCCGTCAACTTTCGCGCGAGATTGCCGGCTATGATGGTCTTTCCTTCCATTGCAAGGGTGCTGGTGAACATCACGGATCGCGGAGTTGTGATCACGCCGGTATGCCTTGTTGCCAGATCGATATGCTGGATGATATTTGTCAGGAGTCTTTCGCGGAGGGATGCGCTGTCCGTCTTTTTTTTGGTTATGCATATTCGTGGCAGCATGCCAATGAAGGGGATGTTCAGTAGAGCCGTTGCCCTTGCCGGATTCTTCAGTGTCCTGTCGAAATATTCCATGGCGAGGATGCTGCCCAGCACCAGCAGGCCGCCGAAAAGTGCACCTCCCATGACGAGGATTTTTCTTTTTGCCGGTTTGGGTGACAGCGGAAAGTAGGGAGGGTCGATCGTTTTGATGCTCGTGGCAAAGGCATTGTCCTGCATTTTCAGTTTTGCCAGATTCAGGCCATGCAGGATCTCCAGGAATTCCTGTTCTGATACGGAGATCTCCCTTTCGATCCGTTTGATATGTGCTCCTGCGGGTGCATATACGGCATACTGTTCCTGGAAATCCCGGATCTGTCCGTCCATGACCTTCAACCTGGCATTCATGTGTTCGGATTCGACCACATTGTTCATCCATTCATCGAGGATCTTTCGAATGGGCAATCCATCCGTGGAGTTTCCGTAGGTGTACAATTCATCCACGGATTTACGGATCTCCTGCTTGAGGGATTCCGCTTTTTCTCTGAGGATGTCCAGTTTTGCCGGGCCATTTGTAAGCCTTCCGTTTTGTAATTCCATCGATGCGATCTGATAGTTCAGCTCTCCCAGCATATTCTTTTTTTCCACCACCTCACTGCTTTTCAGATGCACCTGTTGCTGGATGCCGAGTTTTTCCTCGAGCCTCCGGATGGCAGCCTGCAGGCCTGAGAGTTGTGCTTTTTTGTCATTATAATCCACGAGCAGGTCTTCTTTGACGACAGCGACAGCCTTACTCTGTTCGTAGTAGTTGATGATATTGTTTTTTTTGTTGAATTGCAGGAGTCTGTCTTCTGCGTTCCTGAGTTTTGATGCGGCGAGTGCCAGCTGATCCTCGAAATATTTCACGACAGCATCAGACCGGTCTTCTTTTATGAATTTATAGTTGCGGATGCATACTTCGTTGAACAGTGCGAGGGTCTGCTGGCAGATGCCGGGGTCATCGGCTTCATAAGTCAGTTTGATGAGATCGCTATTGGCCATTCTGGAAGCGATGGCGGTTGATATGGCTTTGATGGAGTAATGCGGATGTTCGTAGTTCAGCAGTTTGTAAATGAAATTGGTGTCATCGGCAGACATGATCCGCGTGAGGTTCCTCACGGTTTGTTCGTAGGAGGCCCTGTCAATATAAGCCGGGAAGATGTTGAGGCTTTCTGATGTTGCATGCAGGTCTGACCGTCCGGTACCCCCTGCCGGATTTCCGATATGGTCGTAGATGTGCGGGGGTGTGATTTTTTTGATTTCCGCAAATGATGTAAAACTGATGAATTTCGGATCAGGTTTCTTCAGCATCAGGTGCAGGCTCAAGAGGCGGATGGCGACTTCTTGCTGGGTCTGTCTTGACTGTATGATGTTGATGAGGTTATCAAAAGCCGTGTTCGCGGCGAAGTAGTTGAATGATTTTTCCATTTCCACCCCCGATCCTGTGGCGATGCCGGTATAGAGTACTGTCTGGGATCTGTAAATGAATCTCGGGTGTAGTGTCGATGCAATGATGATCGCAGCGATGATGAGCGGTACCAGTAGGATCAGCATCAGGTGTTTTCGAAGCAGCCGGATCAGTTCACTCATTTTCATTTGATGTCTGATTTTGTGGTGGGGTACCGAATCGCAATCCCGTGAGGTTCTCCATCAGCATGTACGCGGTGTTGAATTCCGCTTTCGCCGTTTCATAGTCTGATTCCACGCGGTGCACGATATCACTGATGCGGACGTATTCTGTCACGGGCACAATGCCGTTGCGGAATTCCTTTTCCGTCATTTCCATGTTGACTTTTGCATTGCCCAGGCTACGCGCTCTGATCTTAAGGATCTTTTGTTTCATCAGCAATTCGTTGTACAACCGGATGATCTGTTGTTCAAGTTCATCGCGTTGTGCTTCCGAGAGGCTGATGGCTTGTTCGAGTTCCGACCTTGCCAGTTTCAACTGATTTTTTCGGTTGATGAGGTCATATACCGGGAATTTGAGATAGGCTCCCACTCCATAGTTGAATTGTTTGCTGTTTGTGAAGAAGAGTGATGTCGACTGGCCATTGTCGATGTTGGTTGAGAAATTGTCGAAAGTCCCGTATCGTGTATCGGCCTGTATGCCCATGTTTCTCCACCAGTATGTCCTGGCGGATTCCAGACTGGCTTCTTTCACTTCTATGCCTTTGTCCCTGAACCGGATCATGTTGTTATGTTTCATGGCGGAGTCTATCAGGTCCGTCAGTGGCGGGAAAAGAATATCTAATGATTCATTCAAGGTGGCAGCTCCGCCATTGGGTTGTTGTGCTTTTCCATCCTGCATCAAGAGGGTCAAAAGGCAGGAGAGCATGAAGAGCATGTTTCGTATGTTCATCATTCAGGGTAAAATCGGTTATGCTACACCGTTATTTTTTGAAAAAGAGCCGGGATGGTCCGCAGCAGCAGGGCCATATCATACCGGAATGAGTATCTGTTGTCTGAAAAATGATCGGCATATTCGTTATCAAGCCTCATGCGTTCTTCTGCTGACATCACCCCGCCTCTGCCCCTGAGTTCCACCTGCCAGAGTCCGGTGATGCCGGCAGGTGCAATGAAGCGTTTGGACATCGTATCCTGTGTGAGCATTTCCGCTTCATAGACCGGTAGGGGTCTATTCCCTACGATGGACATATCCCCTTTCAGGACATTGATCAGTTGTGGAAGTTCATCGATGCTGGTATTGCGGATGAATTTCCCCACTCTGGTTATCCTCGGATCATCTTTTATTTTTACAAAGGCAGGTTTATTTTTGAGCGTATGATTTTTCTGTTGTTGGTACCAATACTCACAGACCTTTTTTTCACTGAAGTGAAGGATCGGAGAGCAGTGCTGTCCTTCGGGTAATGTTGCGCATCTTGGGCAGGGCATGTTCAGATCGGGTAAGGATGTCTGTGAAACGGCATATTGGTTCAATTCTCTGGAGAGTTTGGTGAGTGCAGCATCTGATCCTGCCCGCATGGAACGTAGCTTATAGAAATCGAAAACATTCCTGCCCACTCTTTTTGAAACATACCAGACTTTTCCCCTGGATTCCATGCGGATGGCGATCATCGCGAGGATGATGACCGGAGAGAGCAGGATCAATGCGGCAGAAGCTGCGACGATGTCGAATATCCGTTTTGATACTGGCAGTTTGAAATGGATGGGTTTTTCATCTTGCAGGTTTGCAACATCGTACGATTCCTTCAAACCTTTCAGATGATGTATCCGGTTCATAAGGATTTCAGGGGTGGGCGATGGTGCGACAAAGAAGTCATTGATCCCTTTTTCAAGGGATAGATCAAATAATTCCTTCCGGAACTGAGGTGCGACGAGTATGAAGATGATCGGATCATATAGTGGTCGTTCCCGGATCCAGTCGAACATGAATATCCCGTTTCCTCCCGGTACATCGTATTCACAGATGATGGCATCTGTTTTTTTTCTCGTTCTTAGCATGTCAATTGCTTCTAGGATGTTTTCAGCGATCTGCAATCTCAGTCCTTCATTCAATTGCAGGGGCCGGATCACCTCTTTGATCCGGCCTATGTACAATATTTCAACCAAAGAAGACATCTGCGCGCGTGTGACAGAACGATGATGGTTTGTATAATTTGCGATGGTTTTTTTTATCCTCACCATTGTCTTGCATAGTTCAGAGGGTGCAGGTTTTTATTGATGATCTCCTTCAGTTCTTCGGGATTGAATGGTTTTTCAATGTAGTCCTGCGCACCTTGCCGGTAGCATTTTATCCTTTCTTTGCTTTCGGCAGTGGCTGATAGGATGAGGAAGGGTGTGTGTTTGGTGAATCCCCTGCTGCGCACCTGGGTCAGCACTTCGAGACCATTCATTTCAGGCATTTGCAAGTCGCATATGATAAGATCCGGCAGGTTCTTTTCCAGCCAGAGCAAGGCTTCTTTCCCGCTTTGCTTGCAAGTGATATCATAATCATTGGACAGAAAATTCGCCAGCAACAGGCATATCACTTTCTGATCGTCTATCAGTAATATTTTATGTTTCATCGAGGTGTTATTTCATACAAGGTCAAGATTCAACCGTATGATGGTTCATCATCCGGCAATGTTTAGCCGATGCACTCAAATATCATGTTCGCAGATGGGTTCCGACTCCAGGGGCTTTGGAGTGTTTCTTCATCTAAACATAATAAGGTCAGAATCCTTTCATCCTGATATAGTCATCTTCATCCGGGGTTGAGGAAGAATGATCATATACTTATTACGTTTTATTCAATCAGGCGTTAGTACTTTTTTTTGTTCAATGTGCTTTGATCGAATTCCGCACCAAAGTACATCCTAAGTCCGAAATGTTCTTTTCAATTATGTCATGTGATGTAAATCTGCAGGATGTGGTTTTTCTTTTTCAAGGCATTCAGCGAAGTGTATGATACAGATCCCTACTCTTTTCTCAGGGAATTACTGACATCTTTTTCGTCGGGAATGATATGTGAAATATACTACCGCTGCCGGGTTTTGTTTTGACCCAAATATCGCCGGAGTTCATTTTTGAAAACTCGTTGCAAAGGTATAATCCGATGCCAGGTCCTATATCCCTGTCTGATAAGTATGTGGGATCAAAGGGGTCCATATGAAGGATAAGGTCAGCATATTCTTTCTTCATGCCGGGACCATCGTCCCTAATAGAAATCACGACCCTGTTGTTCATTTCCATTGAGGTAACGGTCACGCGTCCCTTTTCAGGTGTAAATTTTATCGCGTTGGAAATGATATTCCTGATCACCAGGTCAAACGATGATTTGTCGGCGAATGCCTTCACGCTTTTTTCGCTCAGGATCCTCAAGTCGATAGATTTCTGTTTGACGGAATAGTTCAGGAGACGGATGCATTTATCGATCTCTTCAGATACATCCAGTTCCTGTGGTTGTATGCGGATAAAGCCTTTGTGGAGTTTAGACCAGTTGAGTAGGTTTTCAAGCAGCTCCAGTGCCTGACCGGAAGAATCAGTCAGTTCGCGGATCAGTTCGATTCTTTTGTTTTCATCCGGCAGGCTGTTTGTGGATAAATACATGAGTCCGTTGTGCACATTCCCGACCGGACCCCGGAGGTCGTGGGCAATGACGGATAATAGTCTGTCCCTGGTTTGGGTGTACCTTTTCTTTTCTTCTGCGATCTTTTTTAATATTGGTGGTGGTAAGTTCGTGAGGTCTTCTTCGGCACGGAACTCACTTGTCGCGCTGCTTGCGTGTTGGAGATGGTCATGGGACATACCCATGATCGGTTGCTTGGTGTGCTGCATGGTGTGGTCTTTTAAGGTCAGCGGGTGAATGTAAAACTATCAACTTTGATAATAGAAAAAATTCTCCGTATTAAAATGTAACGTAGTTTTGTTCTTTCGAGCGGCATTATCCCCCGATGCCTTTTTTGACATTTCACCCCGGTTTTATATTTATTTTTTACTTGCAGCACATGTGCTGGCATACTTATAATTCATACACTAAAAAACACCGGATCATGAAACCGACAAAAAAAAAGGTGAGAGCATCATTTCTCATGCTGTCAATTGTATTTTTATTTTTCAGCTGTGTCAAGAAGGATTTTGAGCAATCAACAGTGGATGCAACGCTGGAGGAGATCATTGTGCCCGCTGATTTTGATTTCAGGACGAGCCGGGAAGTGAAGGTGAATATCTCTGTTCTGGATCAAACGGATAAGCCGGTCCAGCACATACGGATTGATTGTTACTCGACGCTGCCGGAAATGGGTGGACAGCTTTTGATCAGTGGCATGACGGATGCTCAAGGGAATTTTTCCAGCACTGTTCAGTTGCCCACATCCTCCGACAGCCTTACAGTATCGACTCGTGCCATTGGTTTTGTGAATATGAGATCGGTCAGGGTCAATATGGGTGTTGCCCGGCATGTATTCGGTGGAAAGAACAATATACCCGGCTCTGGCATGCCTTCGCCGGAAGCTGCCGAACCATTTGTCATCAACGCAAATATAAAGGCATTGGGCAGTTGGAATGCTGATGGTGTCCCTACATACCTGACTTCTCCGGGAGACCTTATCACGGCTTCGTTCTTAGAAGAGCTCAATGACGGTCTTCCAGAGCATCTGTCATTGCCAAATCGAAGGCCGGATTATTTCAACACATCTGCCCAGACGAATATCCTCATCAAAGAACCATCAGGTGTATATGTGACTTTTCTGCACGAAGGCGCGCAGGAAAAGCATACCCTTGGTTTTTACAAGTTTAAAAAAGGGTCACCACCTGTTACTGCCGCTGATATAGATACCATCCATGTGATTTTTCCGAACCTGTCATTCCCCGGTAGTGGGGGTGGACTTCCATCCGGAGCAAAAGTCTTCATCGGAAACTTCGCTGCCGACACTGAAATCGGATGGGTGTTATTCACCAATGCATTTGGCAATGGGACGATCGCAATAAACTCCAATCGCTTTCATTCACTTGCATCTTTCAATCCGGAGATCAGTTCAGAAAAGCGCAAGCATGCCGTCTTGCTGAATGACGCCGCGCGCGGACAGTTCATCCTTGGCTTTGAAGATCTGAACCGCGAACCGGCGCCAGGGAAAACCTGTGATGATGATTTCAACGATGTGGTATTTTCCGTAAAGGTGGATCCCCATAAATCCGTTGATGCAACCGACGTAGCGGTCAGTAACCATTCAACATCCGATGCAGATAAGGATGGCGTATCCGATGATGATGATGACCATCCGTTGGATCCTCAACAGTCGTTCAATAACTATCATCCTTCCAAGAATCAATTCAACGTATTGGCGTTTGAGGATCTCTGGCCATTCCGTGGGGATTATGATTTCAATGACCTTGTCGTGGCATACAACCTGAATCGGGTGACCAATGCGCAGAACAAGATCACCAGCATCATTGCAACCTTCAAGCCACTGGCGGCCGGTGCTAGTCATCGCTTGGGATTCGGCATGCAGTTCCCTTTCAGCACCGATATGGTATCCTCTGTTTCAGGCACCCATGTGAACCCATCGAAGATCGCACTGCTTTCAAACGGATGCGAAGCCGGACAATCCAAGGCCGTTCTGGTCATATTCGACGATGTATATAAGGAGTTGCCATACCCCGGAGGGTCGGCCATTGGTGTCAACACAACGATGGGGCAGCCATATGTTCAGCCTCCCAGCATAGAAGTGCTCATCAAATTCAAGCAACCGATCGACATCGCCACGGCAGGTTCGCCACCTTTCAATCCTTTCATATTTATTTCCGACAATAGGGGCAAAGAGATACATCTGATCGATAACCTCCCGACCGACAAAGCCGACAAATCTTTGCTGGGCACGGCCAATGACAAAAGCAATGTCGCTGCAGGAAGATATTACAGAAGCACACAGAACCTGCCTTTCGCGATAGACATATCATACAAGTTCGATCACCCGGTGGAGAAGGCCGTCATCACCAAAGCCTATCTGAAGTTCTTTGCCTGGGCCAGCTCGGGTGGTGTGAATTATCAGGACTGGTACAAGGACAAGCCGAGTTACAGGAATGATGCACTCATATTCAAATAGAACTCGATCGGTGATGAATGAATACATGTAAAGTCAGCACATACTTGGTTGTTGACGGACAGGCTACGATCCTGGAAGCCCATACGGGTGTCGTTGAAGTTGAATTTTCTTTGGATATGCGGTACATGCTCGGCAGATGAGATGCGCTTCATGATCCCATGTGAAACGAGGATGCGGTATTGCAACGCATCCTCGTTTTTTTTGTGTTGGATGGATCATCTAAGGATAAATTTTTCACCATCGATCCGGATCGTTTCCCATAGTGCTGATTTTTTTTACGAGGAAGCGTAAATGCTTTTATCTATGATTGATTTGGATATTGTTTTTGGGATCTTTTTATACTATTTTTCCGCTCATTAAATAATTACTACGTGGGAGTGGAGGATAAAAGGGGGGCGCACCTTTTAGGGATATTGGAACATCACGCAGACGTGCATCCTGAAAAGAAGGTTTTCATACGGTTAGGAAAGGATGCTTCTGAAATCGCCAGCCTGACTTTTCGGGGATTGGATGAATTGTCCTGTTCCCTCGCGCATTCATTTCAGACAGCAATCAGTGAAGGGGATAAGGTGATCATGCTCTATGAGTCCGCTTTTGATTTCATCCCTGCTTTTTTAGCAATGATCCGAATGGGTGCAATACCCATAGCCATCCAGACACCCAACTCCAGCTTCCGTATGGATAGGTTGAAGCGGCAGATGCAGTTCGCTTCTGTTCGTAAGATTCTCGTCACGAATACGATCCGGCAAAAAAGCTGGTTTCGAAAGTTGATGGATCAGGATGATTGGTTCACTCAGGTAACATGGATCATTGATGATCGTGCGATACCGATCGTTCGTCAATCATATCCTCGCATACCCGTATCGGTAGATGGACCTATGTATATGCAACTTTCTTCCGGCTCTACCGGCGAGTCGAAGCAGATCCCCATATCATCTGAAAATGTAGTGTACAATACTACGGCCATGAATGATGTCATCGGACTGGTTCAGGATGACAGAGTACTCAGCTGGTTGCCGCATTTTCATGATCTTGGTTTGGTCGGGTCACTGCTTTTTTCCATCGTCAACGGTACTTCCACATATCTGCTGGAGCCGATGGACTTCATTTCCCGCCCTCAGGTTTTCATAGAAGCCTTGAGCAGACACGCCATCCATTTTTGCAATGTGCCGAATTTTTCCCTGGACCTATGCGTCAAGCGGATCGACCCGACAAAGCTCATCGGTAAATTGGACTTATCGAATTTAAAAACCTTATTGGTCGGTGCTGAGCCTGTACGGGAAGATAGCCTTACTGCTTTTATAAAGCGGTTCTCAGTCATTGGATTTGATCCAAGGGCAATTTTGATCGCGTATGGACTCGCAGAATATACGCTTGCGGTGACCATGCAAGCTTCGCGAACGCTTTTCCGCTCCTTTAAGCATCCCACAACCGGAAAGATATTTTTATCCTGCGGTAAGCCGATCAGGGGAACAACGATTTCCATAGCATCATCGGCTGAGGATGCTGAAATCGAAGGCGAAGTCGTAGTCTGCGGCCCTGGAATTTCTTCGATTTTCGAAGATGGGAAATTGTACACCGGTGACTTCGGTCTGATCCGAAATGGAGAGCTGTACATCGTGGGAAGGAAGAAGGAGATCATCATCATTAATGGGGTGAACTACATGTTGCACGAGATAGAGCATCTCGTGGAAACACTTCCTTTTGTTCAGGAGCGGGGCTCACTGGCCGTATCTATGCCCGGACAGGATACGGAAAAACTGCAGTTGTTCGTGGAGCTGAATCGTGCCGCCTTTGAGCAGGCTGATTTCGCCATTTTAGCCCGACAGATCAATCGGAAATTGATCACGGAACTGGGCATTGGTGCTGAAAAAACCTGCATTGTCGGGCCAGCGACACTTCCGAAAACCTCCAGCGGAAAAAAGCAACGCAGTGATATTTGGCAGTTGATCGATGAAGGAAAGGTGAACATTCTCTATGCCGGGTAGCCGAGATCACCGTCCGGAATGATATTGGATACCCTTGTCTGCAGTGTTTTCTGACAATGATTCCCGACTTTGGTTCCATCAGGCACTATTAAATTGATGATCCATAAGGAAATAGTTTACGCTTATTGTGAATTTGTTTCTTTCAATATACATTTACCCCTTTATTTGTCCGTACCATCATGAGCGATATTTTTATTCATAGCAATTAAGGTGATATCTCATTTACTACACAGGATTCATGTTCATGCCCTTTCGTCTCCGGATAAAACCGTTTTTGCCAGGATTGGAAGGGATGGTTCGATCAATGATCAGATCAGTTTTGCGGGATTTGAGGCATGGATTCAAAAAATGTCCTGTGGTCTCCGCCGTCAGGTAGAGCATGGTGCCGGTATTGTCCTTTTATATGATACTTCTTTTGATTTCATAAAGGCTTTTTTTTCATGCATTCATGCAGGACTGCGACCTGCGGCTTTTCAGATTCCGAATTCCACGTATAAGTTTGACCGGTTGTTATTGCAGCTGGAGAAAGCAGGGATACGGCATGTGTTGATGACTTCCAGGAATCATCAAAAAAGCTGGTTTCGGAAATTAGCAGAGCAACATCCGCATTCGGATCGTCTGCATTGGATCATGGAAGACGATTGTCTGTCGCCGGCTACTTACCAGGATGATTTGAAGCCGGATCTCAACATGGATGATACGATGTATTATCAGTTCACTTCGGGATCCACCGGCACAGTGAAGTTGATACCGGTCTCAGCCGCGAATGTGCATCACAATGTGACAGCCATCGGAGAAGTGATACACCAGCATCCCGATCAGATTCATCTCTGCTGGCTTCCCCATTACCATGACCTTGGTTTGGTCGCGGGCTTATTCCTTCCGCTCTGTTATGGCAGTACCGGATATTTACTCGATCCGATGGATGTCGCTGCAAGGCCCGGACTTTGGCTGGAGTGCATCAGCAGATACAAAGCAACATTCACGCATACCCCAAATTTCGGGTTGGATATGTGTGTTGACCGCATAACGGACCCTGAAACATTGGAAAAACTTGACCTGTCATCTTTATCGGGGGTAATGGTCTGTGCAGAACCGATCCGAAAAGCCAGCCTGGATCGCTTCCGGGACCGATTCTGTCCATTTGGTTTTCCCGTCAATGGATTCGTGACCTGCTACGGCATGGCGGAAAGTACGCTTGCGGTTACCATGCAGGCGCTTGATACGGAGGTGCATTCGATCGGTGATGACATTAGAGGACAGACATTCATTTCCTGTGGTCGACCGATCCTTGGCGTTACCGTACGCATCGCTAATGATTCCGGAGATCCCGCAGAAGTGGGAGAGGTGGTTGTTTCAGGAAGCAGTCTTTCCGGAATTTTTCCCGCATCGGGATTGTTCTCCGGTGATCTGGGATTCTTGCACGACGGCGAATTGTACATCACGGGTAGAAAGAAGGAGATCATCATCATCAACGGGGTGAATTTTCTCCTGCATGAGATCGAATATGTCATCGAGCAGCTGCCCTTTGTGCATGAGCGAGGGGCTTTGGCATATTCTGTCGAGGGAACTAACACAGAAAAACTCGAAGTGCTGATCGAGTTGAAAAGATCCGCATTGACTGATCCTGATCTGGCATTATTGAAAAATAAAGTGGTCAGGAAACTCAATATGGAATTCGGAATATCACCCCGGGAAGTGTATTTCTTCGGTCCCGCTGTGCTCTTAAAAACATCCAGTGGAAAGAAGATGCGACATGGCTGGCAACAACTTTTAGAAAAAAGATTGAAAACTTCTTAAAGCCCATTTGCACGTGAATGAATTGATAGATTCAGTTGAACAAGAGATCATAAGACTATTCGCAATGTATTTGAGGATGGATGCATCGACCATCGATACGTACGCATCCATGGAAAGTATATCCATTGACTCCATCATTGCCGTGACCATCATTACGGATCTTGAGAAAAAGTATGACATATCCCTCACTCCGATCATCTTTTGGGAATCAGAGCACCTGCATGCGGTGGCCCTTCGAATTGTAGAGACGATCGTTAAATCTAAAACATGAAGTGTCCTATCAGGAATTCTTTTGAGGATCTTAATGCCATGCGCACATACTTCAAGGGGCTGTCATCATTTGGTTCGCCTGCCACTGTGGATCGGAAAACCTGGATGCTGGCGGATTATTTTCAGATCTGGCAAGTCTTGAATGATCCCAATCAATTCAAAGCCTATGATTTTAGGGATAAGCTCAAGCAGCTTGCCGAATTAGATCCGGTAAAATATGAGTTTTCTTCGGTGATCGAAGCTTCTAGTGCATGGTTGATCTTCATGGAAGGGGAACGACATCTATCTTTTAAACGGAAGTTGAAGACAGCAATGTATGGGCAGGACCTCGATGCTGTCATCCGGGAATATACGGATCAGGCATTACAGGAACTGGAGGGTAGAACTACATTCGACCTCATGACGGACTTCTGTGATCCACTCATCACCCGCATCATCTGTGTGATGCTGGGTATAGATGGGAGGTACTATCATCTGCTTCGTGAGATCGTGAAACCTGTCGTGTATGCCTTTGAGCCTTTCATCGGATTGGATGGACTGAGATCGATCGGAAAGGCATACGAGGAGTTGAAGGAGTTCTTTTCTAATACGGAACCGAGTGTATTATTGCCGGAAGGTGGAATACTGCATAAATTGTCTCCCCAAGAAGGTGATAATGGAATGCCTGAGGCTTTATCAATCATTGAATTCCTGATACTTGCTGGTGTAGAAACTAGTGTCATTGTATTTTGTGAAAGCATCTACCGGTTGATGACCGATCTTAAACATGAAGTGCCGGGGTTATACCAGGAGGACAGGCGGAAGATCATGATCGAAGAGCTGATCCGGATGTGCAGTGCCGCATCCATTATTCACCGTACGGTGCAAACAGACATCACCATGGAAGGGAATTCTATCAAGGCGGGGGATACCTTGTGGCTCTCTCTCGCCTCCGCGAACAGGGATCCACGCTACTTCCCACATCCGGATATCATCCATCCGGATAATATGGAACATAAGCATCTCGCATTCGGTTCGGGAAAGCATTATTGTCTTGGAACAACATTTTTAACGCGTGAAATGCAGATCATCCTGCCTGCATTTTTCAGTCGGTTTGGGTCACGGTGCCGGATACCTGAAAATGAACAGCCGGTGATCAGTCAACGGTATTTTCTTCCGGGTATAGAAAAGCTTACCATACAAGTCAATGAACCATAATAATCGAGAGATCGGGGATACGCCGGATGCATTCCGTGAACCATCGGGTAAGGCTGGATCTGCAGGATACACCGATGATCTGTTCATTCCCATATGCATTTCGGCAGGTGCGCAACCCGTTTTCGTGGCGATGGGCGGGCCTGCGGAACCCGCGGCTTACTACAAGTTCCGCATGCTTGCTGCCAAACCCCCGGGTTC
>JBIKIB010000298.1:0-4977 GCA_044361845.1 Chitinophagaceae bacterium
TTTTTGTCATAATGACAGATCCGTATGTTACGGATGCTCATGTAAAAAGGGCCGCCAAATTGACGGCCCAACCAATGGTCCTTGAGATAACTGATCTGGTGTTTGACAATTAGCAACGGCTGAACATAATATCTTTATCGTACCATACAAAAAGACTGCTTCTGTTTTTATTCTCTGGTAACTTGGTAAAAAAAATGGTTAATTACCTAAATACATCCCCTTAAAATCAAAACTCGAATCCATTATTTCAAATTTTTTAAACAAAAAACATCTCCCGGATGATTCCCTCCTGCATGGGAAAACCAGCATCCTCCAATACATATTGGTAAAAAACGAAATCCGTTTTAGGCTTTACAATCAGGGCCATGAGACAAATTGGCATACCATAAAATAAACTGACTCCTGCGGTTGTGATCACGATCAGCAACGTCCATTTTCAGGGAGCGCACAAAAATTCACTGAGTGCAAACCAAGGTTCGTCTATCACAGATGCCAAAGGTCAGGTCCGGCAGCCGACCAGATGCTGACGATCATCTCATCCCAACATGACCTCCGTCAGAACAATCCGTCCCCGTCTCCCATAATTTTGTTCCAAAGGAAGAATATGGAATACCGTTTCAGGGATGATGTCAGGATCCCCGTTGGAGATGTGATACTGGAAGGCAGCCTAGTGATCCCCTGGGACGCTCAAACCATCATTGTATTCTCACATGGCAGTGGCAGCAGCCGATTCAGTCCACGCAATACAAAAGTTGCGTCCATACTGCAAAAGCAACATTTCGGAGTCTTATTATTTGACCTGCTGACCGCCGTTGAAGACAGACACTATGAAAACCGCTTCGATATTGAGTGCCTGACCGATCGATTGGAGCACGTCACCAGATGGCTTGAAAAGCAAGATGTTGCCAAAGGATGCAGCATTGCGTTTTTCGGTGCCAGTACGGGTGCTGCATCCGCACTCCGGACAGCCGCAAGGGTTCCGGAAGTCGCTGCCGTTGTTTGTCGTGGAGGCAGGGTCGATCTGGCCATGGAACAACTCCCGGATGTCCATTGTCCGGTATTGCTCATCGTCGGCAGCAGAGATGAAGAAATCCTGGAACTGAACAGGACAGCCCTGAAACGGTTGCACAACCCCAAAAAACTCGCCATCATCGAAGGAGCGACCCATCTTTTCGAAGAACCGGGCTGCATGGAACAAGTGAGCCATGTTGCAGCAGATTGGTTCGGAAGCCATATCCCACCGATACATATATACTGACCATGTTCAAAGACAGGACCGATGCCGGCTTCGCACTGGCGGGGAAACTAAAGAAATATGAAGGAAAGGATGGTGTGGTGTTGGCCATACCGAGGGGAGGTGTTCCTGTCGCCGCGGTGGTGGCACGGGAACTCGGTATGCCGATGGAAGTCATGCTGAGTAAAAAGATAGGACATCCATTGAACCCGGAGTACGCGATAGGTGCGGTGAGTATGGAAGACCGCGTGATCACCCCTCATCCGGATGTGGATCAGGAATACATTGAAAAGGAGACGGTCCGCATTCGAAAAAAACTCGCAGAGAATCACTACAGGTTCATGGGTGAAAAACAATCCGTGCCCCTCGATGACAAGATCGTCATCATCGTGGACGACGGCATAGCAACAGGTAATACCCTGCTGAGCACCTTGCCCATGATCCGTAAGCAAAAACCGAAAAAGATCATCATCGCCGTACCCGTGGCCCCCGGAGGTGCGGTGCTCCGGTTGAGCAGATCAGTGAATGAAATGGTCGTTGTACTGATCCCTGATGCCTTCTATGGCGTGGGTGGATTCTATGAAGACTTTCAGCAGGTGAGTGATGAAGAGGTGGTGAAATACATGAAAGAGCAATAGATCAATTGCCAACCAGATCAACATACAAACTCCTGCTGCGACAATTCAGCAATCCACTCATGCTGCTGTTATTGTCTGCGGTCGTGATATCCGCCCTGCTGGGTGAATCCTCCGACAGCCTTATCATATTCATGATCCTGATGATCACAGGCATGCTTGGCTTCTGGCAGGAACACAAGGCCGGAAAAGCGATGGACAAGCTGCGGAACCTGATCGCCGCGAAACATGCGGTGATGCGCAAAGGACAGGAGCTGCAGCTCGGATCGGAAGATCTTCTTCCCGATGACATACTCATGCTCGATGCGGGGGATATGATCCCCGCTGATTGCGTCATACTTGAAAGCAACGAGCTGCATGTGGATGAAAGTTCACTCACAGGCGAGAGTTTCCCGGTGGAAAAAACGCCCCCGGACATGACAGTTCAGGAAGCCTCATCCAACGGACAACATACCCTCTGGCAGGGCACAAGCGTCATCAGTGGTACGGCGACCGCAAAAGTCATACTAACAGGCAAGGATACCCGATACGGGAAAATCACTGGCGCACTGGAGACAACGACCGAGACGAGCTATGAAAAGGGAATGCGAAAATTCGGACTGTTCCTTTTAAGGATCACACTGTTGCTTTCTGTGGTCATCCTCGTTTCGAACCTCTACTTCGGCAAATCCCTCTTCTCATCCTTGCTTTTCTCCCTGGCACTCGCGGTGGGTATGGCGCCTGAACTGCTTCCCGCCGTGATGACTTTTTCGATGTCCGCCGGAGCCAGCCGGATGTTGCGGAAGAAAGTGATCGTGAAGAGGCTCGCATCCATGTTCAATCTTGGAGAGGTCAACCTGCTCTGCACCGATAAGACAGGGACACTGACACAGGGCATATCAAAAGTATACGACATCGTTGACACCGAAGGCAAAGGCAACGAGCTATTGTACCGCTACGCATTCCTGAATGCAAGCCTGCAGAAAGGCTTCACCAATCCGCTTGACCATGCGATCGCATCCCTTGACCTATCCATCGAAGGATGGAAAAAAGTGAACGAAGTACCATATGATTTCATCCGAAAAAGGCTGAGCGTTTCCGTGGAGAAGGATGGCCAAAAGCTCCTCATCATGAAGGGGGCATTCCCCAATGTACTGGAGACCTGCAGGTTCGAGGGAAAGGATACGGAACAACCAATTGTGATGGATGAACCCATGCGGATGGCACTTCACGACCAGTTCCGCCGATATGGACAGCAAGGGTACAGGGTCCTCGGACTGGCTGTCAAAACCCTGACGGATGGAAGGATCTGCCGTGATGACGAAAAAGAAATGGTCTTCCTTGGATTCATCCTGATGGAGGACCCGCTGAAGGAAAGCACTGTTTCGTCCCTCGTCAACCT
The DNA here is from genome assembly GCA_044361845.1 of Chitinophagaceae bacterium. Classification (GTDB taxonomy): domain Bacteria; phylum Bacteroidota; class Bacteroidia; order Chitinophagales; family Chitinophagaceae; genus Pollutibacter. The sequence goes on from JBIKIB010000298.1 coordinate 3,251, forward strand.
GGAATCCATGGGGGTGACCGTGAAGATCATCACAGGCGACAACCGCCATGCAGCCGCGCACATAGCGGAAAAGATCGGTCTCATGGGTACGGGCATACTAACGGGAGAGGATATGCGAAAAATGAGTCCTCAAGCCCTGGTCGCAAAAGTCAGGTCCACCGACATATTCGCGGAGATAGAGCCACAGCAGAAGGAATTGCTGGTGAAGGCCATGCAAAAATCAGGGTATACCGTGGCATACCTGGGTGATGGCATCAATGACGTTGCAGCCATCCATGCGGCAGACACGGGGATCTCCACCAACAATGCCGTGGACGTCGCAAAGGACGCGGCCGACTTCGTCCTGCTCGACAAGGACCTGTCGGTACTATCGGACGGTATTGAGGAGGGCAGAAGATCTTTCGCCAATTCCATGAAGTATATTTTCATCACCACGGGCGCCACATTCGGCAATATGTTCAGCATCGCGGGAGCATCGCTGTACCTCCCCTTCCTGCCGATGCTTCCAAAACAGATACTCCTCAACAACCTTGTCAGCGACCTTCCCTTCCTCACGATCTCCACCGACCATGTGGAAAAAGAACAACTGCAAAAACCGGGACAATGGGACCTGGATCAGATCCGACGGTTCATGGTCGTTTTCGGCATCCACAGTTCCGTCTTTGATATCATCACATTTTTCATGCTCTACCGGGTCTTCAGCCTTTCTGAGAGCGAATTCCAGACGGGTTGGTTCATCGAATCGACACTGACGGAGTTGATGATCCTGCTGGTCATCAGGACGCGCAAACCTTTTCTTAAAAGCAATCCCGGGAAATGGCTTTGGATATCCGTCACGTCCGCATTCATCGTCACCATCCTGCTTCCCATGACACCCCTCTCAGAAGCACTGGGCTTCTCCAACCTACCACCCGGACTGGCAGCTTCCCTCACCGGCATATTGGTCGTGTACATGATCACGGCAGACCTGTTGAAGCTGTATTTTTTCAGGATACAGGATAAAAAAAGAGAGACCACCGGCAGAAATAAGTAAGGTTTTGACAGTCCATGAGGAAAACGAAATGCAGGATGGACAATCCTCTGGATTTATCTTTATCTTGGTCCACCTTCAACGTACAATCATCATGAGGAAAATCATCTTATCCCTTGCCACGATCATCCTGATGGTCGGGATCGCTGCCGCACAAGCAACCAAACCACCGCTGACAGTCGCAAAACCGGAGTCCGTTGCGGTCTCATCTGAAAGACTCAAAAGGCTCGATGCTTTCATACAGAAACACGTCGACGACGGGCAGCTGAATGGTTCATCCATGATGATCATCCGTGACGGAAAGATCGTCTACCACAAGGCCTTTGGCCACACGGACACGGAAAAGAAGACCGCCATGCGCACGGATCATCTTTTCCGCATCGCTTCCATGACCAAACCGATCGTCAGCGTAGCGGTGATGATGCTTTGTGAAGAAGGGAAATTCGCATTGGATGATCCCATCTCGAATCACATCCCGGAGTTCAGCAACGCACAGGTCATCGCCACCTACAATGCGTCCGATACGAGCTACACCACCACTCCCGCAAGATCGAACATCACCATCCGGCATCTGCTGTCGCATACCTCAGGTATCGGCTATGCCCAGATAGGAACACCCGAGGCGAAAGCCATCTATTACAAAAACGGCGTCAATGGTGGCATAGGCACTCCTTACTCGACGCTTAAAATGATGATA
>JBIKIB010000299.1:0-4973 GCA_044361845.1 Chitinophagaceae bacterium
GGCAGATATCAAGCAGGTGAATGGTGATACGTCTTTGTTGTTATTTGGCAGAAAATTTACTCCAAACCAGCACGCACTTGCAGAATCTTTCGTGTTGCTGGATAACTTCTATGTGGATGCAGAGGTGAGTGCAGATGGGCACAACTGGAGCATGGGCGGATATGCCACTGATTACCTTGAAAAGACATGGCCCAGCAGTTATGGCGGTCGTGGGGGAACTTATGGCGGTGAAGGAGAGCGGGAAATTGCGAATAACAAGAATGGATTCATTTGGAACAATTGTCATCGTTATGGTGTCAGTTTTCGCAGTTACGGAGAATTTATGAGCCAGGATAAACCCAATCTGCCGATACTGATCGGAAACAGTTGTTTGAGATTTCCCGTGTATAATCTGAATATCGCTGACACGACGCGTTACCGCATTTGGAAACAGGATTTCGATTCATTGTTGGCCGCCGGGACGCTCCCCCGTTTCAATACCATCCGCTTCGGAAATGATCATACGGAAGGTTTGCGTTTGGGCAGGCCGACGCCATATGCGCATGTGGCGGATAATGACCTTGCTGTGGGGTTGTTCATAGAGGCTTTATCAAAGAGTCCGATTTGGAACGAAACGGCAGTATTCATTTTGGAGGACGATGCTCAAAACGGAGCCGACCATGTGGATGCCCATCGAAGTACGGCTTATTTGGCTGGCGGTTTCGTAAAACGGGGGTTTGTGGACCATACGCCTTATACCACATCCTCGGTATTGCGCACTATGGAGTTGATTCTCGGAATGGGACCGATGACACAATATGATGCAGCAGCCACACCCATGTGGCGACTGTTCGATTCCGTCGCAAGACCGTTTTTTTTCCAAGCACTGATTCCTGAAGTTTCTTTGAATGATCGCAATACGGCCATCAACGAATGGCAGCGCCGTTCGGAGTTGTTCAATTTTGCAACGGAGGATGCAAACAATGATGTGGAGTTCAACAGGGTTTTATGGCATGCCTTGAAAGGGGATACCCCTTTTCCGGGACCGCGTAGGGCTGCTTTTCTCACTGTGCATGGCGATGCACATTCTAATGAAGAAACAAAGAAGTAACTATGAATCGCAGTGCCATAGTCATCGGTGCAGGAATTGTTGGATTGGCCACAGCGAGGGCTCTTGCCATATCCGGATATGAAGTGATGGTCATCGATCGGAGTGCCTTTGCTACCGGAGCGTCAGTCAGAAACTTTGGCATGGTATGGCCCATTGGACAACCGGAGGGCTTGTTGCGTGAACGAGCGCTGAGGACAAGGGCTGTTTGGGAGTCCATATGCAAGGAATCCGGCATGTGGAACGACCCTTCCGGATCGTTGCATTTGGCATATTGTGAATCAGAGATGGAGGTGCTGGAAAACTTTATCCATAAATCGGGCAAGGAAAGGTCTTATCGTTTGCTGACATCATCGGAGGTTATGAAAAAATCATCCTGCGTGGTGCATCATGGTCTTAGGGGTGGGCTTTACAGCGCGGATGAACTTATCGTGGATCCTCCAAATGCCATCTCAAGGCTTGCTGCTTTCCTACAGGAGAAATACAGCGTCAGATTCAGCTGGAACACGCATGCGCATTCAATTGAACAGGGGCGGGTATCTTGCGGTAAAGTAAATTATGAAGCCGATGAAGTGTTCATTTGTAGTGGGGCTGACTTCAGAAACCTACTTCCTGAATCATTCATCCAAGAACCCATCACTATTTGCAAGCTTCAGATGATGCGTCTGGGGCCGCAACCAGAGGGTTGGCAGCTTGGTCCATCCTTGTGTGGCGGATTGTCACTGCTGCATTATGCAGGATTCAGATTGGCTGGATCATCCCTTGAAGGACTCCGTGAATATATCGTAAGCAAATATCCCGACTATGTCAGATGGGGTATACATGTAATGGTCGCTCAACATGCTTCTGGGGAACTTGTCATAGGTGACTCTCACGAATATGGTGATTCACACGATCCATTCGACAAGGCATTCATCAACCGAATGATCCTGGAATATCTTTTCGGATTCGCACGATTCCCATCGGAAAGCATTTCCGCCTCTTGGAATGGTCAGTATTCGAAGCTCACCGATGGGAGGACAGAGCTGGTTTTACGTCCTGCTCCCGGGGTTACCATCATCAACGCATTAGGGGGCGCTGGAATGACAATGTCTTTTGGGTTGGCAGAAGAAGTCGTCGGAGGAAGGTATGGCGTCCTATAGAAAAGGTAAGGCATCATATTCCATTTGATTCCGAGACATTTGCTACTCGGTGAGATGAGACAAGTCTTGCAATCTCTTAATTGTTTCAAATTCACAGGGTAAATGGTTTCCGGAAATCATTAAAATGGCACATGGATATTCCCTGCAATCACCGTCAAGCTGAGTGATTGCGTTACGACCATAAGGGTGTCGGATGATTTGCGAAACGAGTTCGAGGCTTTGTCTGAAGTCCTATTGGATCCTGAACTTTTTATCCATTCTTCAAGGAATTATACAGGAGATATTTTATTCTTTTTCCATATTGCAGCTCAAGGTTATTTCTTTTTTAAAATATGGGAAAGATCTTTTTGATTTAAAAAAGTGACATGAATTGTCGGCTTTGATCTGCATCGGTGGATATGAAATAAAATTTCATCATTCGGATGAGATCTATCGTAGCATAAAATAGGTGATTTCGCTTTCTGGAACATCTTTGGTATTGGAGATCTTTTCCTCTTTGTAGCGTTTACGCCATTGATAAAGCATATGTTGGGTGATATTGTATTTACTCAAGGATGCATCTCATAAAACCATCTTTTTGTATTGATACTGACAGCATATCTGAAGCCGGGAAACAGCCGATGTTTTTTGACATGATTCCAACATTTTCCTGCGTAATGAATGAATCAATTTCGTAAAGCCATATATGATGTCTGTACAGTCACCGAGATGTATTTCTCAGAAAATCAGCAGATGCGTGCATGCATCGAAAAGCGGTTCATGGTATCCCACAAAATTTCATCATTTGACCATAATTTCGGTTAATTTTCCGAATCTTGCTGCACGATCGTCATCAAGAAATTACAGATACAATTGAGCTTATAAAATATTCATTGTCCAAGACGTTTCAATGTCTTGGATGGACATAATTACGAAGAATCAAATCGACATATGGCTAAAATATGCATTCTTGGAGGTGGTTTCATAGGTCGTTTTTATGCCGAATCATTGTGCGGAAGACGCAGCAAGGACAGCGTTGCCGTTGTTTATTCACGCAGCGAATCGTCGGCAATACGTTTTGCAAAAGACTATGCCGTGCCTCATTGTTTCACGGATATGGAAGAGGCAATCGCACATACGGCAGCAGACATTGTCGTAATTGCCTTGCCCAATTTTCAGCATGAAGATGCTGTTCTTTTATGTGTCAAGCATCAAAAGGCTGTTTTATGCACCAAACCTCTCGGAAGAAATGCCGAAGAGGACTTGCGTATGTTATCCGCTTGCGAAAAGGCAGGCATTTTTACAGGGTATTTAGAAGACCTCTGCTATACTCCGAAGTTTTCCAAATCATTGAGTAGTGTAAAAAATGGTGCAATCGGTCGGGTGTTATGGGCAAAATCAAGAGAAACCCACCCGGGTCCACATTCGGATTGGTTTTGGGATTTGAACCTTGCAGGTGGCGGTGCCATCCTGGATATGGGTTGCCATTGCATAGAGATATCCAGGAATTTCATTGGAAAAGATATCCGGCCTGTCGAGGTGATGTGTTGGGCTGACACACAAGTAAAGCCAATTGATGCCGAAGATCACGCCATTGGTCTTGTGAAATATGAAAATGGTGCGATCGGTCAATTTGAAGTTTCGTGGACATTCCGCGGTGGAATGGATTTGAGGGATGAAGTCATGGGAACTGAAGGAACCATTTGGCTCAATTCATGGCTTCGGACAGGTTTTGAGATGTTTACGAGCGGTACCGGAGGAGAATATGTGGCTGAAAAAGCTGAAAGTTCAAGCGGATGGCAGTTCCCAGTTGGGGATGAAGCGCATGAATTGGGCTACCCCAACATGTTTATCGACATGTTTGATGCTTTTGACAATAAAACGGAACCCAAAGAAACTTTTTATGACGGCTATGTTGTCAATTGCATCATTGATGCTGCCTATAAATCTGCAAAAACAAAGCAATGGGAGGCCGTAATACTGCCCATTTGGCGAGGGCAAACAGGACTTTCCAAGCCTTCTGTTTATACGGAATATGACCAGGACCATTGGTTCATAAAAGAAGAGGTTCTGCCCAATGGCGATAAAAAAGTGATCGTAAAGAAAAAAAATACCGGTGAAATCGTCGAAATCGAAACATTAAGTCCATAGTCTTCGGTTAAAGCAGACAGTAGGGGGTCAACTAATGATGGCATTTTTATACTACGATTTTTTTTGATTTGATGATTTATATTTAAAGTTCATGCAGCTTTATCGCTCAAGTAGATGTTCTCTTCATTTCACTTTCTTGGGGGTATAGACGTAATGCACTTCGAAGGGACGGTCATGCAATTTCGGAATTGTCTGTCCGATGCGGAGTTCTTTTTTTTGAGGGGTCGGCTCACAAATCGTGTAGGCGTTGCCGTTATAATCAACCGTATGTCCGCCCGATTCTCCGAGGTCTACCGCCACTGTGACGTGATCGGGGAAAGACAACACGATCATGGGCAGGTCATAGGTCTGCTTTACAAGCCAGAAGAAAAGGGCGGATCTGTCCTCGCAATCGCTTTTTTCATACAGGAGTGTTTCTTCCGCGGAGAATCTTTTTTCTCGTCCGAATATGTCGGAGTCCTTTGCAAATAGGAATGCATGACGTGTGAAGTGCAGCAGGTATTCAAGCCCATTCCGTTGGCTCAGTCCGGCAAGTTTCGGCTTCAGTGCATTCACCAAGGATTCGCTTGTAACTCTGCTCACGGGGATGTTGAACTGGGTGCCATACTCTGTCA
>JBIKIB010000300.1:0-4966 GCA_044361845.1 Chitinophagaceae bacterium
AGAGGACAAGCAGGCTTTTTTGGACAAAATGATCACCGGAAAGAGCGACTTCGTTACGATGGAGCTGACGGAACGAAGCGTGAGTGTGGGTGGGAAAACAGCGATCGTCCGCTGCAGGCTTGAAGGTGAAACCCTCGACGGCGGAAAGGCCGGATTTGCCAAACTCCATGTGCTGATGATATGGCAAAAGGAAGGGGCCGACTGGAAGCTGCTGGCCCGGCAAGCGACCAAACTGCTCTAAGCGGAACCACAGCCGGGACAGCTCCATTTGATCCATCTCCATGCTTTTCAGCAGAAATGCGTAAATTGATACAGGGATCATACCGGGATCTCCGTTCAAAAAACGATTGCCATGCCCGCTACCAACTCTGTCAACACGACAATGCTACAACAATGGATCGAAGAGAAACGCTCCCCGGAGCAGATCCAGGAAAGCCTCATCAGCCTGGGTCATGATGATACCAGCATCCGGGAACACCTCCAGGCATTCAGGAAAAAACAGTACGCCAATAGGCAATGGGTCGGATTCCTGTGTCTTGTGGCAGGCGCGATCACAGGATTCATCGGTTGTGTGCTGAGCCTCATCGACCCTGTACCGGCGCTGCACGGCGTTTTCCTGTACGGGATGACATCCGCTGCGATCATCATGGTCTTTGCCGGACTCTACATGGTCTTTGAATGATGCAGGCCGGTCTTCTCAGGAAAAAAATCATACGATCCGCATACAGCCCGGATCCTGATGATGCCGGGTGAAAGCATCTGCATGGTCAGAAGAGATCGATCTTCAACTGTATGATGACATTGCGCCCCATCTCATCGTTGAAATACCGGAACCGATTCATATAATCCCTGTATTTTCGGTTCAGGAGGTTTTGAACCCCCACATTGAGGGTTGTATTTTTCCGGAACATATCGAAACTGGTGGCGAACTCGAGATGCAAGAGGGCATATGCATCCGGTGGGGGGAGATAATCCACAGCATCCGAAGGCACCCGATCCTGCCGGAACACGTACAAAACGGAGGGACTTATATACCCATTCCGGAATCGCTTTCCGGCGAAAGACCATGTCAGCTGGCCTTCAAGTCGGTTTGCCGGCATCTGCTGCAGCCAGTCATTTTTCTGCCGGTCCCTTGCCCACAGGAACGCGCCCTTGACGGCACTGCTCCAATGCCGGGAAAAGGTACGCTCCACCCTGAAATCAGCGCCATATAACAACGCATCCGTCTGGATATAACGAAAAGTGGGGAAAGCCCCCCGAAGGGTGAGTGTTGGCGGCGTCTGAGGCACGAGGTTTATGAATCCGTTGATGAAATTGGCATATAGCGTGAGGTCAGCATCCCAGGATGTATCCGCCTCGTATTTTATCTGCCCGGAGAAATTGTACGCCGTCTCTTCAGTAAGCGTGGAATCCCCGATCTCGAAACTTGCCGTGCCGTGGTGCAGTCCGTTCACATACAATTCGTTGACATTTGGTGCGCGCCATGCCAGTGCCGCATTTCCCACCAATTTGAGATGTGCCCCTACCCTCCTCGCCACACCTGCCGACCCCGAGATGTTCGCAAAATCCCGACGCTCGCTGGTGACGACACCGTTCTTGTTGCGGAATGTCGTGATGCTTCGATGGTCGAAACGAAGCCCGCCTTCAGCCATCCACCGGTCCTTTGAATACCGCTCTATGACATACACCGAGGGATTCCAGGATATGAAGTTCGGTATGAAAAAACGACTGCCCGACCAGACATTCTCCTGCCGGACCAGGCTCGCCCCTATCAGTGCATGGGCCTTCTTCAGGGGATCCTGCTCCCAATTCACGTCGGCCGTGCTGGTGCCGATGTTGAGGTCCAACTCCGGCCGGTCGGTGATCATCGCACGGTCGAATTCCTGACGATGGTTGATCTGCTGAGACAGTTGCAGGTTCATCCGCCCGCCGTCTTTCAGGAACCAGACAGACTTTGATTTCGCGAGATAATGGCTGACCTGCTGATAGGGCCGGTCGATGGCATAGGAAAAACGATCGATGTTCAACAACGGCTTCTCCTGCTGGATGGCATTGCCGAGATCCGAGAGGTTGCCGATATGCGACCCCATGAAGATGCCGATGCGGGTATTGAAGGCACTGAAGAAAAGGTCGCTTTTGAATTTCGGCTTTCGGATGCTGCCTGCCAGGGAGTAATTGAGTTCACTCATGCCCGTATTATACAGCCAGTAGTCAGGCGTGCGGGCATTGCCCCCTCGCTTATAGGTCATGTGTGCACGCCAACTCAGGGAAGGACGATTTTGCAGATTCTGCTCTGCCATCACACTCGTCACATACTGACGGTTGTTGGTGAAGAACGCGGTGTTCAGCTGTGTCCTGAATGCCTGGTCGGTCGGCATCGCCCTCGGCTCGATGAGGATGGCTCCGGCGATGGCGTCGGATCCGTACCGCAGCGCACCCGCACCTTTCAGGACAATGAACCGGTCGGCGATGAAGGGATCGATCTCCGGGGCATGCTCCGATCCCCATTGCTGCCCCTCCTGGCGAACACCGTTGTTCAGGATCAACACCCGCTGGCTGTGCAGCCCGTGTATGACCGGCTTGAATATGGAAGTGCCTGTCTGCAGAACAGTGACCCCGCTGATGCGTTTCAGGATCTCCCCGAGGGTCTGTGCCCTTGCCTCAGACAGATCACGCTTACTCAGTTCATCCCTGACGGCACCCGGTTGCGATTCTCGCGTACCCGTGACCGTTACCTCCTGAAGCAGGTTCGAACGATGCGGAAGGACGAAGTTGCGGACCAGGTTCTCGGTCAGCCTGACCTTCACCTCGACCGGCTCACAGCTGACATGGGTGATGATGAATGTATAAGTTCCTTTACACAGGTTGTAGAAATGATAATGCCCCTCCTCATCACTGATGGATACCTGATCAGCCTCCACGATCCTGATGACAGCCTTTTCGAGGGGTGTCTTCGCATCCGCATCTGAGATGCTGCCGGAAACAGTGATGCGGCACTCCTGCGAAAATGTCGGAAGATGCAGGATTATCCCGAAAAACAATATCATAATCCTCATAAAAGCAACTTTACACATGCGTTCATTGTCCTTGATCAGGAAAGTAATTGAAAAGAACACTAAAATGTGCGGATCCAGGCAATGACAAAAGCGGATGGCCGGATCTTGACCGTTCAACCCATTGACTGACAGAGACCGGATCACACATATCCGATCACTAAAGATACCATGCATCTGATGATTAAAAAATTATTCTGCAACAATGTTGCACATATGCCATTGCACAGTTGTAGATTGTCCTTAAATTTCAAACCGTCATGATCAGGTTATTTGCTACGATCCTGCTGGGGATCATCCTTTTTAGCTGTGGCAAGAAAGGATCCACCGGAGAAGTGACCGGCTGGCGTCCGGTATATGCCAGTGATGCGGAGTACAAGATGATCCGCTCGCTGCCACCGCAGCCGATCGTCAATGCCGGAAAGATAGCCTATGCCGCGGGCAGGTTGTTCATGGTCGAAAAAAACAAAGGGGTACACATAGTGCAGTATACCGATCCGGCCAGTCCGAAGAAAGAACGATTCCTTGAAATCCCCGGATGCTATGAAGTTTCTTACAAGGGTGGATACCTGATCGTGAACAATGGCTCCGACCTTGTTTCACTTGACATCAGCCAGCCCGGGACTGTCACGGTTGCAAGCCGTCTGCCGAAAGTGTTCCGATCCATACAGGAAGCCGGCAATATTCCTCCGGATGCCGTGGCGGGAGAATATTTCGAATGTCCTGATTTTTCGCGGGGTGTGATCCTTCGGTGGGAAAAAGCAACCCTCCGCGAGCCTGCCTGCAGAACCCTTCCATAGACCGGCCATTCCTTCACCTGAATCAAATCGCCAGCATGCGTGTTTCATATCACCCTTTACTGATCGCAACGATCGCCCTTCTGTTCTTCGCCTGCGAAAAAAGCATTGATGCCTTTTCGTCGTCTGGCAACAGTCCTGTCAAGAACGGATCCCTTTCCAGGGTGGTGACCGTGGGCGACCACATCTACACCGTCGATGACGATCATCTGAGATCCATCAACGCAAAGGATCCGGCAAAACTCCTGCTCACGGATGACCGGGAGCTGGCGGCAGGGGTGCAGACGATTTTCCACCACAGCGGAAATCTCTACATCGGCTCGGCTTTCAGGATGTATCTTTTTGACATAACGTCGAACCCGTCGAAACCGGCTTTGCTGTCATCCTTCGACTACCCGATCATGATCGAACCGAAAGATCCGATCCTCGCATTCGATTCGGTCATCTACGCCACGGCCACTTCCGGCATCGACATGGGCATCTTCCGCATCTTCAACAACAAGGATCCGCGCAACCCACAATTGCGTGCAAGCATCCCCATGAGAGAACCCAGGGGCATGGACCGCAAGGACTCCACCCTTTACATCTGCGATGGACGGTACGGACTGCGGATCTACTCGATCACCCATGCATTCGCTCCGTCACTGGTGAAGACCATAGACCAGGACATGCTGCTGACCGGTGATGCCATGGGGCAAAATGATTACTACGACGCACTGATCGTACCGCCTCTCCTTTTCTGTTATGTGAAAGCGGCCTTACTGACATATGACATCAGTTCGGTGCGCCATCCGGTTTTCCTCCATAAACTCCAGTGAGCAGCATGAAGCATCTCCCGATCACCATCCTGCTGGTATGTTGTATGCAGGCATATCCGTCTTTCGGTCAGGCACAGACCCGATCAGATACTGCTATGGCCCGGAACGACCGGCGTTGGTTTGCATCCTTCCAGCCTTTGGTACTCGCAGGGATTCCCGCCGGAGGCATCCGCGTTGGCGCAGAACACACACTGAATGCCCGGCTCTCCGTGAGTTTAGACCTCACCTATCGATTCATCAACACCAACCTGCAGGAACTGGAACCCGGTGAAACCGACCGGCTCACGGGGTTTCAGTG
>JBIKIB010000301.1:0-4954 GCA_044361845.1 Chitinophagaceae bacterium
TACATACGGCAATTATCGCAATTTACAGAACATCCTTTCGATGATGGATGGTGATCAGCGTAATACATATTACGGCGTAGCACTAGTGCTGAAGGCCTATATATTTGAGCGGCTCACGGCTGCGTACGGGGATGTTCCCTATACGGAAGCCGGAAAGGCGAAGTTAGACGGTACTTATTCACCGAAGTATGACAAGCAGGAGGATATCTATACCGCGATACTTTCAGATCTGAAAAAGGCAAATGAAGTACTCGCAATCAGTACAAATCCGATCGGTGGAGACATGTTGTATAATGGCGGTTCATCGGCCATCATAAAATGGCGTCGGTTGGCAAATTCACTTCGCATTCGTTATTTGATGCGCATCTCCAATAAGAAAAGCGTGTCATCCGAATTACAGGCCATTATCTCGGATACGGTAAACAACCCGGTATTTACAAGCAACGCTGACAATGCCGAATTGAAATATCTTTCGCAATCGCCCAATCAGTGGCCGCTGTACGATGCCCGTGTTGGATCTTTTGACGAGATACGAGTCAGTAAGACCATGAGTGACCGTCTTTCTGCAATCAACGATCCCAGGCTGGCCGTATTCGGAAGGCCGTCGCAAAAGTCAATTGCCAATGGGAAACCCGTCATAGAGGGTATACCGAACGGACTTGGGGATGTGCCTGCGTTGAATTACAATGGTGGTCCACAGGGTGTTTCACGGGTCGGTTATACATTTGCATGTCTGGTCTGCAACGATGCCGGGCAAGCGTCCCCCGATCCGACTGCTCCCCGGGCCATCATGATGACGTATTCTCAGTTGCAGTTATTGCTTGCCGAAGCCAGGGAGAGAGGCTTAATCTCTACCGGGGATGCAGCAACCTTTTATAACAATGGGATTCAGTCGAATTTTGATTATTGGAGAGCTCTTGTACCATCTTCTTACGGAATCGACATGAATGTCCCTGCAAGTTATTTTACGCAATCTGCTGTCTCATATACTGGCACAAGTGCTGAGAAGCTTGAGCGGATACATTTTCAAAAATGGATCGCCAATTATTTCACAGCACTTGAAGGCTGGTTCGAGTGGAGGCGTGTGGGCGTGCCTGCGATCGTTCCAGGCCTCAACAACCTTAATGGTGACAAGGTTCCTGTGAGGTTCATCTATCCGGTCATCGAGCAATCACTGAACGGGGATAACCGAAAAGAAGCCGTATCAAGACAGGGTGGTACCGATGACATCAACACGCGGATGTGGCTTATCAAGTAAAAATAATTCACTGATTTTTCTTCTCATATAGCAATCCACAAGAGCCCCTATTTCCATAGGGGCTCATTTCGGTAATTATATTACCATATAAATCGGAAGGACATGAGGCATCTTATATTATTTATTTTATTCACCACCTTGTTTGTTTCTGAGCATTTCGCACAGCAGCGATACATGTTGGAAGTCCCTGGAAGGGATTCTTTTTCAGCTTTAAGGCCCGGAGGGATATCGGTATTACCGAGTGGGCGGTTTGTCAAGCCGGCGGGGGATCTGCGTTTGATCACACATGACCCATTCGGAATGACCCTGTCACATGATGGGAAACTGGCCGTAACACTGCATGATGGGGTATTGACCCTTATGTACCTTGATTCGGACACCACCATAAGGGTTCCTGATTATCAAGGCCGGATTCCATCGCCATTCAAAAAAGGATCCCTGATGGGTGCCTCTTTTCATAAAGATAACAGGACGGTTTTCTTGAGCGGAGGTGATGCGGGTACCGTCATCGCTTTTGATTGCAGGACACTGAAGGTCATACGCACGTATGACCTGAATGGCAGAAGCGGTGACAGTTTATATGCGGATAGTTTTTCATCGGATCTTCTATACAATGAAGCAAAAAATGAGTTGCTGGTGCTTGACCAGGCCAACTATCGACTGGTTCGGATCGATTTGAGCACAGCGCTTGTAAAAGCATCGATCGCTACGGGTCGGTTGCCCTTCGGCCTTGCTTTATCGCAGGATAAAAACACGGCGGTTATTGCAAATGTGGGCATGTATGCGTATCCAATCGTGAAAGGCATGACGAAAGCGAATATGGACAGCATGATGATCTTACATCATCCATATGGGCATAATACACCGGAGTCGATCAATGGCACCGTGATTGACAGGAAGATTATACCCGGTGTCGGAGATCCAAATGCTTTGGAGTCGATGAGCGTATATACAATCGATTTGAATAGCAATTCTGTAATGGCCAGGATTAAAACCGGGCTGCGTGTCGGTGAGATGATTGATGGTGCAGAAGTCATCGGAGGCTCCAGTCCCAATAGCATTGCCATTCATCATCCCTTTGCATATGTCACCAATGCGACAAATGACAACATCAGTGTGATCGATTACACAAAAGGCACAATCATTCGTCATATACCGATCCGTGTGAATGAGGAACTTGACAAATATCGTGGGTTTCTTCCTTTCGGCATAACGATTTCCCGCGATGGCAGAAAGCTCTATACCGCACTGCTCGGGTTCAATGCGGTTGCAGTCATTGATACCCGAACCGACAAGACACTTGGTCTCATTCCGACAGGATGGGGACCAACCCGTGTGCATTTATCGCCTGATGAAAAAAAATTGTATATCACCAGTTGCCGTGGCCTGGGTTCCGGTCCAAATGGTGGACGGTCCTTCGTGTCGCCAGAGCAGGGCACCTATGTAGGTGATATCCAGCTTGCCAGCTTTCAGAAGCTCGATAATCCCGATATCAGTCAGTTAAATAGATATACGGAAGATGTGCTTTCGTACACGTTTGCGAAAACTACTATTTCAGATACGAAGAATCCACTGCCTTCTTTTCCGGGTGAGCGCAGCAGTCCGATTCGGCATATTGTCTATATCACGAAAGAGAACAGGACTTATGATGAGGTCTTGGGTCAGTTGCACTCAGGTAAGGGGGATTCCACATTGTCGAGGTTTGGCATGAATGTGGATGTGAAAGTGAGGAGAAAAGTGAGTACTGACATTGGGAAATTTGAAGCAGATTCTGTGGTCTTGCGGCAAGCCGATATCTCCCCCAATCACCATAAGATTGCCGGACAGTTTTCCTTCTCGGATAATTTTTATTGTGACAGTGATGCTTCCATCCACGGGCATCATTGGATGATGGGTGTCATACCGAATGAATGGGTAGAGGTGAATTCGAATACTAGCAAGACCGCTGATTTCTTTTCTCCGGCTCCGGGCCGCAGGTTTCCCGGATCCACGGGAAGTATGGATCCTGAGGATTTTGCCGAGACGGGCGGTTTGTGGGAGGCTCTGGAAAGGAAAGGTGTTTCATTTTATAATTTCGGTGAAGCGAATGAGACGGCACATGTCAGGGAGGCATGGTCTGATACGTCAACGGGAGCAGGACACGCCGTCATGGTTCCCATGCAGAAAGTACTTCATGCGCGAACGAGTCATGATTATGCCGGGTATAACATGAGCATTCCTGATCAGTTCAGGATGGAGCAGTTCGAACGTGTGTTCACGGATAAGTGGCTTTTGGGCAAGGAGGAATTGCCATCGCTGATCACTGTTCAAATCCCCAATGACCACACGGCATCTCCTAGACCGGAAGACGGATATCCTTACGTGCACAGTTATGTGGCGGACAACGACCTAGCATTGGGGAGGATACTTCATTTTCTTTCTAGGACACCTTATTGGAAGAACATGCTTGTGGTCATCACCGAAGACGACCCACAAGGCGGCGTCGATCATATTGATGCACACAGGAGCATCCTTCTGATGGCCGGGCCATTCGTTAAGAAGGGGCATGTGTCCAGTGTCCACGCGAATTTCGGTTCCATCCTTAAATTGATTTACAATATTCTTGGTGTGCCATATGTGAACCAATATGATGTGACCGCATCTCACCTCAGCGACTTTTTTACTGACGTACCCGATTACAGTACATACAGCCTAGAGTTTCCTGATAAAAGGGTCTTTGACCCCACAAAAGCCATGCAACGTTACAATCGGGATATCGACTGGAGGAAAATACAGCAAGGTCCCATGATGGATGATGAAAAAGATCAGCGATCGAGGCATTACAATCAGAATAAATGAAAGCAGAATCCCCATTCGGATCGGTGCGGAATGGAAATGCATATGGATGCATTGCGTGAAGTGACCGGGAAGATGGATATTGGGTGAATATTGACGAGGGCCGGTTGTAAAAACAACTGGCCCTCTTTGTAATGCTGAAAGTCCATTTCAGCACTGAAAAAAAATCGAATCAATTCCTAAAGAACCATCTCGTCGTTTCATACAAAGGAATGAGTTCAATATGAATTGGGTATTAAAATTTTGAATCATGGTATTCCGAGGTTCATATTTAATGTAACCGTAACAATAATTTCTTCCTGGTTTAACATATTCTTTTTAATATTGAAATCTCTTTTACGAGTAGAATTACTGATTCCATTTGCATTTCTCAGTCAGGATTCATCAGTGTAAAGTATGCGGAACGCACGAGAATAAAATAAGAATGATGATGGAAAGAAAACTGGCTGAGGACACTGTGAATGAGGTATTCAGTTTATATGAGAAGTTTGGTTCTCTGAATTATATCGGAGAGCAATTGTCGCAGGTAGAGCACATGTGCCAGTCGGCGCAGTTCGCTGAAGAGGAAGGATATGATGAGGAGGTGATCCTTGCGGCTCTTTTTCATGACATAGGGCATTTATGTGAATTCATCATGCCGGTATCTCATATGGAAGACGGGATCGGTGTGGCAGACCATGAGTTGATTGGTCATCAGTTGCTGGTGGGAAAAGGCTTTTCTATCAGAATCACCGATCTGGTTAGGAGTCATGTGTCCGCAAAACGATATCTAACCTGCCGTAATCCGGAATACCTGGAGCATTTGTCGTCTGCAAGCAAGAAGACGCTTGAGCATCAGGGAGGTCCAATTAATCATGAAGA
>JBIKIB010000302.1:0-4946 GCA_044361845.1 Chitinophagaceae bacterium
TGCCGATGATGTACATGCCGGATGCCATCCGCGCCACGATAGAACTGATGGAAGCCCCTGCTGACAGGATCAATGTGCGGACATCATACAACCTGTCTGCCATGAGCTTCTCCCCCGAAGAGATAGGGACTGAAATCGCAAAGCATGTGCATGGCTTCTCGATGGGTTACATGCCGGACTACCGGCAATCCATAGCCGAAAGCTGGCCAAGGAGCATCGATGATTCTGTCGCGCGTGCCGACTGGGGTTGGAAACATGAATACGATCTCCCCCGGATGACCACCGACATGCTCCAAAACCTGCGACACTCATCCTGATGTAATGCATCAGGGCTACATGCCGGTATGATTCATATACCCTGGAAGGATCACATGTACCATCCGCCTTACAATAATTCCTTGAGCTGATCCGGTTCGAAATCAGTATAGTTTCGGATCTCATTGTAGAGGGTGTCCCTCTCAATGGGTTCCCTCCCGGCCTGTTTGATGAGGGCTACCAGCTCCGCTGTTGTCATGGCCGGGTTTTGCTCTTCACTGCCCGCCATGGAATAGATCTTCGTGGAGTCATCGATCGTACCATCGATATCGTTCACACCGAAGGATAATGTCAGCTGTGCGTTCTGCCGACCAAGCATGGGCCAGTAGGCCTTGATATGCGGGAAGTTATCGAGGTATACCCTGGCCACTGCATACATCTTCAGATCTTCTATCACCGATGACTCCGGAACATGGCTCATCTCATTATCGAAATTCCTGAATTTCAGTGGGATGAATGTGTTGAAACCCCGGGTGCGATCCTGCATCTGCCGGAGTTGTTCCATATGGTCTATCCGATGGTGGTATTGCTCAACATGTCCGAAGAGCATGGTGGCATTGCTGTGCATGCCAAGGGCGTGTGCAGTCGCGTGAATGTCAAGCCATCCCGCACCATCCACCTTGTCGGCACAGATCTGTTCCCGGATATCCGCAGCAAAGATCTCCGCACCGCCGCCGGGCAGGGAGTCCAGACCTGCCTGATGGAGATAAGCCATGCCTTCGGCCCTGGTCATTTTTGCCTTTCGGAACATGTAATCCAGCTCGACCGCGGTGAATCCCTTGATGTGCAGATCAGGGCGATGGGCTTTGATCTTCCTGAGCAGTTCGGCGAAGTAATGGATATCCATTTTCGGATGGACCCCTCCGACGATATGCACTTCAGTGATGGGTTTGCCATCGTATGCCTTCACCTTGTCCATCATCTGGTCGATGCTGAGTTCCCATCCCTCCTCCTTGTGCGCATACAGGCGGGAATAGGAGCAGAACTTGCAGGAAAATACGCAGACATTGGTGGGTTCTATATGGAAGTTCCGATTGAAATACGTACGATGCCCATGGCGTTGCTCCCTGACATGGTTTGCCAGCATGCCGACATAAGCCAGTGGAGCTTTTTCCAGCAGGAGCAGTCCTTCTGCCGGACTGATCCGCTCTCCTGAAAGGATTTTTTCTCCGGTCTCTTTGAGGTCGGTGGAGACGCGTGATCCCTGTATGATCGTTGCTACCGCTTCGCTGTCCATGGGTATAGATGATTTATGCAAAGGTAACGCATCCTCGAAATCATCCTGTGGGTTGTGTCATGAATCGGTTGAGGAACGTCAGATTTCATCAACATGACCGCTTCTCATTTACCTGTGGAACAGTTTATTGTTTGATCAGTTGTTCCACTACCGTCCGGTCGGTGTAGTGGATCCTGATCGGGTAAACTCCTGCCGGAAGTCCGCGCAGGTCGATCTCCAGGGTGGTGGGCGGGTTGCCGTCAGCATATCGCCGGGTATATACCGGCTGCCCTTTCGCGTTGAATATTTCCACCCCCAGCAAGGATGCTGCTGAAGGATAGAACTGGATCCTGATCCGGTCGCGGAAGGGATTGGGCGCGATCAGATATCCCCATTGCTTGAGCTTTTCGGGGATGGTTTTTGAATAGACGGAGATATCGTCCATGTAGATGTTATTGTCTCCATTGCTGATATTCCGGAAGCTTACGATGAAGGCCTCGACATTCCCCAGCAGGGGCGTCAGATTCAAGCGTTCCCGCCGCCAGTCCCCGGCGGAGGGGATGAATGCACGCGTCTGGAGACCATTGTCCACCTGAGGGTCGGCAGTCTTCAGCGCCGCACCCCATTTTTTATAGACCGGCCAGTATGTTTCGCCGCAGTTGGTCGTGATGCGTACTTCGAGGGTGTCTGAGGTTTGTGAATTTCCGGGAAGGAGGTTGGGCGCGGCAGCCACACTGAATTCGAGGAAGACGGAGTCGGCTTCGGTGTTTACCATGAGGGGAGAGACGAAAACATCTGCCTGCCCTGTTGCGGGAGCACCATGGTTTTTGAACACCAGAGAGCCGCTCCCGCTGAAGCTTGCATCATTGGTTTTTTCCCATGCTTTAAGTCTGTCGGCATTCACATCGCTCCAATGCATGGGTGGGAATGTCATGCCTTCAAAGCCTTCCGTCAGGGGTAAAGGCTGTGGGCTCTTCACGCCGATCATGAGCCGCAGGGTATCGTTTCCGGGTCTTTCATCCGGTGCACCGTTGGGGTCGGTGGTGAAGACCTCAAGGCTTCTGTAGCCGGGAGCGATAGTCGAAGAGGGAAGCGCCACCGGGGCTGATCCTTTTGGGGCGATCCTGCCCGTCCATGTCATGGACCTGACGGGTCCTGCATCGATGCGGTAGCCCACCCTGACGGATCGCAGGGTATCCTTTGCGGTATTCGTGATGGTGACCAGCGGGGCGGTCCCGGTACTGCAGAGGATCGCACCGGGAGTGTCGATCGATAGGATGCCGGCATCCCTGCTGGCGGAGGGTATGCTGTTGATATTGATATCGTCGAGGTGGATGTTGTTGGAATAATTGTTGATGTTCCGGAAACGGACAATGACTCCGGAGCGGCCCGCAAAGGGCTTCAGGCTCACGAGTTCTTGCCGCCACTGGCCGGCAACAGGAGTGAATGCATCGGTGCGGTAAGCAGGGATGGTCGATAAGCCAGATCCCCATTTTCGCCATACGCGCTCGAAGCTGTTGCCGCAATCGGCAGACACCCATACTTCAAGGGTGTCGGTCACCGTGGCGCTGTAGACCGCAGCCGCGAGCCGGAAACTCAGTATGGCGGAGTCAGCATCGCTGAGGTCTGTCAGCGGCGTATGAAGGTCTGACCATTTCCCCCTTTCGTTCTTGTCGTAGTTGTTGAATTTCACGGAAGCACTGCCACTATAGCTTGCTTTCGTATCCCTGTACCAGCGCATGTTGGTGCTGCCCGAGACCGACTGGCTCCAGCCTGCCGGGGGGAATGCCAGTCCCTCGAACCCCTCCCCGAAGGGCGTTCCGGCAGGTGTTCTCGATCGCAACTGAAGCCGTACCGTGTCGTTCGATGGCTCCCCGTCGACCCCGCCATTAGGTTCGGTTATCCATGCCCGTAAGGTGGCTGTCGCGGATGGCAGCAATACGGAAGGTAGTACAACGATGGTTTCTTCGGAGACCTGCAGGCTGCCATTCCATTGTGACTGGATGACATCCTGATCACCGATCCGAAAGCGGATCACCGCTTGCCGCAGTGTCCGGCTACCGTTGTTGCGGATCCTTACCCTTGGCTGTACGGTTGGCGAACAAAAGGGCTGGCAGTTATTGGGGTATTCTATTTCTTCAAGGGAAGCGTCAAGTGCTTGTGCTGCAGTGAGTCTGAACGAGAGTATCCGCGTCCTGAAGCGGTTGTCGCTTCCTCCGTACATGGATGTGAACCAGAAGATGGAATCATTCGATGGGTCTGTCAGGATCTCATTATAGTCTCCCCATCGGTTCTGGAAAGTGCCATAATGCTGACCGATGAGTGCATCCTTCTCCCGGTAGCTCATGAGGTTCTCCGGGTCTTCGGCGTTCCTGCCACTGATGGCTATGGATGCGTATCTTTCCATGCTGCTGTTGTTGTATCCAAGGGCGATCTGCCCCTTGCCGTTCATGGCCACGGCTCCCATGAAGCGGTACAAGGCCGGTACATGTGCACAGTCCGATTCGTTCTGTGGTGCAAAACTGCCCTGTTGGCGCACGGTCCATCCTGTATTGTTGTTCCGGATTTCGTACCAGCGCAGCCCTGCCAGGGTGCTGCCGGTGACATCCACGGTGTGGTTCGCCACGATCGACTGATGGCTTCCGAAATTCCGGTAGAGGGGCTTGTTCATGAACCGGCTGTCAACCACATCGTAGCCGATACCCTTTGGAGATGGTGCGCAGTCGCGGGAGTTGCACACTTCGCTTTTGTAGGGCGCAACGGCGAATGATTGTTCAAAGCGGATCAATGACCGGGAAGGGTTGATGAAGTCCGGGCGAAAGCTGATGATCCCGATGCTGTCAACATCCGAGGGATCTTTTGTCCAGCTGTCGTCGTTGAGGTAAAGAAAGAGTCCCGGGCTATTGGATGCCGCGGGTTGGTTTCCGGCAAGGCCCACCGGTGCGGTGGAATAGTAACGGAATTCAGGATGCGTCAACCGATACCGGATCACTTCAGCGACTGGAGCCCCGGCGAGCATTTTCTTTTTGTTGAAAGCCCATATCGAGTTGCCCAGGTATGATGATTTGAAATCCGCCGTGACACCATACCAGGCATCATGCCAGTTGGCGTACTTGGGGTAGTCGGGAAAAAAGGTCGTATCGGAGAATTCATACACGTACCAGGATCCAAGCGGGTCGGGTGTCTGTGAAACGGCGATGATCAGTGACTGGATCTGTCTTCCGGTCTGGGAAGAATCCCCGAACTCACTCATCACGAACCGGTTCTCCAGCTGGTCGTACCAGGTGATACAGTCACCGCCGCCATTGTATGCGGTGCCGGGCAGCTGGTCCATGAATGCTTGCAGCCTGATGGCTCCTCCCTGCTTGTCAAATATCTGGAAATAGGAACTACCACTGGCGCCATTGACCATCTG
>JBIKIB010000303.1:0-4931 GCA_044361845.1 Chitinophagaceae bacterium
GTGTGCCGGTCTCCGTCTGCCGGTAGTCAACTATCAGCTTGTTATCTGTATACACCACCTGTCCGTCCATCCTGTGTAATGTACGTTTCAGTTGATGCGCTGTCGCCTCACCGCGGATATATCGGAGCAGCTGTTCCACCGGTGCCTCCCCGTCATCAAGGGTGATGAAGTCCACAAGATCGAATACCCTGGGATCGCTGACCTTGCGAAGCTCCGTGTTCGCATATCCTCCACCGAGTGCGACCCTCACTTCTGGGTGGTTCGTTTTCACCCATTGTGCGCAACGGAGTGCGGCGTAGAGATTCCCTGGGAAGGGCACGGAGATCGCCAGCATACCGGGTTTTTTTTCGGTTATGCGTTCCCGTAGGATGGAGATGAGTATGTCGTCGGTGAAAGTCGGAGGGCTTGCCAACGCGGCTGCCAGCCCGTCAAAGCTCGTCGCGGAGCGGCTGATGCGTTCGGCATATCGGGTGAATCCGAAGTAAGGGTCGACCGTTTCCTGGATGAGGTCTGACAGGTCCTCCAGAAAAAGGGTGGCGATATGCTTTGCCCTGTCCTGCACCCCCATGCTTCCGAAGGCCCAGTCGAGGTCTGCCAGCTGCCCGAAGCGGTCAGCCTCCGGCAGGAAGTTGCGCGTGGCGATATGATGCGCCATGGTGGGATTCCTTCCCTGCAGGAAACGGATCACATCATTGATGCATCGGATATAATCGGTGCGCAGATGCAGCATCCTTTGTGCATTTCCCGATGTAGGTCCGGCATGGCTGTCGGCGGCTTCGAACATCGACATCAGCCCGTCCCGGGAGAACAGCCGAAGGGTCACTTCGATGCCGAGGTCAGACTGGAAAGAGGATATCCCCCTGGTATTCAGAAAACCTTTCAGGTACGCAGTGGCCGGATAGGGAGTATTCAGTTGTGTGAAAGGGGGTGTCACCAGATAGACATCAACAGCCAATGTGATTCAGTTTTGGCAAAAATAACTCAAACTCGACCATCCACACGACGGATGATGAAACTCCCTGTCGATCAAATCTTCCCACAAAGCGACAAAGCCACGGCCTCGCATATCATGAACCCAATTCTTGAATCTCATCCCTTGCCGAACTGTGTATCCTGTATTCAATAGCTTGATGAATGGAATACGCAGCCTCAAGTACGACCCATGGAAGTGTTCATCCCGTATGAAGCAGTCATCCATTTTTCGCCTCTTCCTGTGCATGGTTTAAGAATCGAGGAATGGTGGATGGTTATTTTTCGATAATAAGGATCAGTTCCTGAAATAATCCTCGTCATATGGAAAAAACGTAATGATCGGCATTTTTGTGTCTGATATCAGCAGGCTCTCAAAGACTAAAACCATCATACAATGAAAATAGAATACTGGATCCGCATCGGACATGTCGATAACCGGCTGGTGATCTTCTTGAATGGAGAACTCATCTGGGACAGTGGCATCATCCACGATGACCCGGATCTGCATAAGAAAGTGGAGATCACCAACCTGTTGAACCAGCACGAGAACTTTCCTAATGAATTGATCTTTGAAGGGTTCAACGATACCTTCAACGACAGCGGGGATGAGGATGCCATGAACCCATGGCATTTCAGCTATGAAGTGGTGGGCCTGACGAAAGACGAAACAGGCAATGTCACCGAAGAACATGATGTGGTGAAACCCTACGATGAGAAACACTTCTCCAATCCGAACATCCGTGCGCTGAACAACGTCTATGTGCTGAAGATGAAGGGTGGGGAGATGAAGGTCGTCTCCAATGCTTTGTCGCAGCAATTCTCGGAATAATGCTTGCAGGTTTTGGTTGAGTTTTAAAAGCCCTGTGTGACTTCATCCACAGGGCTTTCTCATGCGGATTCTTCCCGATCCATGTCAAGTTTGATGAAGTTCAGGTTTCGCATGACCCCCGCATATTTAGCGCGTTTGAGTGGCGAGTGCTTGAAGATCTTCCGAAAGGATTCCTCCGTCAATGCCTCCCATTCACGGTTGGTGAAATTCAAGATCTCCGGAACTGGGTTGAAAGCCACTTCCCGTGTGGGTTTCGCAAAACGGTTCCAGGGGCAGACATCCTGACAGACATCACATCCGAAGATCCAGTCGTCGAATTTTCCCTGCATGTCCGACGGGATGATCTGATCCTTCAACTCGATGGTGAAGTAGGAGATGCATTTCGATCCATCCACCACCTTGTTTGGAAGGATGGCTTCTGTCGGGCAGGCGTCGATGCATTTCCGGCAGCTCCCGCAATAGTCTCTTGCGAATGGATCGTCGTGGTCGAGTTCCAGGTCGGTGATCAGCGTGGCGATGAAGAAGTAAGAGCCGATGTCACGGTTTATCAGGTTGCCGTTTTTCCCGACCCATCCCAGTCCGCTGCGCTTCGCCCATGTCCGTTCCAGTACCGGTGCGGAGTCGACGAATCCGCGACCATCGATGGCTCCGATATGTTCGCGGAGTTCGTGTATGAACCGGTCGAGTTTTTCCCGTATGACTTCATGGTAGTCGCGTCCGTATGCATAACGGGCAACCTTAGGCGCATTTTCACGCTGCAGTTTTCCGGGAGCATAATTCAGCAGTAAAGTGATCACCGACCGCGCTCCGGGTACGAGCAGGCAGGGATCGACCCGGAGGTCAAAATGCCTTTCCATATATGACATGTTCCCGTGCATGCCGTTTTGCAGCCATTTCTCCAGCCTCCGCGCGTCTTCATCCAGTTTCTGTGCTTTGGCGATCCCGCAGAAATCAAAACCGAGCGCCCTCGCAGCCTGTTTCACAATGGCGGTATGTTGCTCTTTTGATTGCATATATGCGCTCCCTCGTTTATCTGACACCTGATACCCGGCAATGGCCGCATATACTCTCCTGGGTGTTATTTTATGGCTGCATCGATCTCCGATCGTATCGCATCGTAAATTGTCCGCTTCATGTCAGGCACATCCTTTTCCGGGAAAACGACCACGGCATATCCCTTCTTCAGATCGATCCATGGCCATGTACCATTGAGGCCCGGGGCTCCCAGGATGGTGGCGTTGCCGGCAGCATCCGTTTCCTGCAGCCAGTTGCCGAGACCATATGGCATGTCCGTGCAGATGTTCAAGGTCGATTTCACCGGAAGGCCGGGGAACTGCGCTTTTTGCATCTCCGCGACCGATGCTTCACTCAGGATCCTTTTTCCGTTGAACATGCCCTTGTTCATGATCATCGTCATGAAGTTCATGAGGTCCTGAGCCGTGGATTTCGCACCATAGGAAGGATTGAAGGCGCCGCTTTCACTGTAAAAAGTGGTGCCGCGCATCCCGGCTGGTCTGAACAGCTTTTCCAGTGCGACACGGTCGAACGTCTTCCGACTCACGATCTCTATCACCCGTGCTGCGATGTTCGGTCCCACCTGGCTGTAATGAAATGCCTCTCCGGGATTATGCACGATCTCTCTCTTCATCACGTAGTTTTTCACCTCCTCTTCGAGGTTCGCGAATTTCGATTTCTGTGCAAGACGCAACACACCGGCAGCCTCCGCTTCTATCCCCGATGTATGCGAAAGACAATGGCGGATGGTGATGTATCCCTTGAAATAGTTGCTGAACAGCGGAATGTACTTGCTCACGGGATCGTCCAGTTTGATCTTGCCTTCATCCACGAAGATCATCACCACCGCCGCTGTCAGCCACTTGCTCGTATTCTCCACGGATGCCTGCATCCTCGCATTGAATGCTGGCGACTGATACGTGTACAGATTTTTCCCGTCCTTGTTCACCATCACCACGACCTCCTTGCCCATGCTTTTTTGATGCTGCTTCAGGATGGCTTCCACCCCACTGAAGGGTTTCTGTGCTGTGAGAGACTGAAAAAATAGCAGGAAAAATAAAATCACACTGCATTTACGGCAGTTCATTACAGGATTAACTGACATAGTAACGGGTATTATTGATTGGATTGGCTTTTGATGCCTCAAAGCAAATGTATGAGATATGAATTTAAGCAACTATACCATCAAGGCTTCAGAAATTGTGCAGCAGGCGCAACAGCTTGCCTTCAATGCACGGAATCCGAATATTGAAACGGAGCATATCCTGAAAGCCATGCTAGATCAGAAGGATTCCCCCGTGGAATATCTCCTCAAAAAAAACAATGTGGCGCTGAACCTCATAGAGGCGAAGCTCGCGGAACTCATCACAAAACTTCCCGTGACACAAGGTGAAGCAGCACAATCGATCGGCCGTGAAGCCAATCAGGCACTGCTTCGCGCAGGTGCATTGCTCAAGCAGTTCGGAGACGAGTTCGTTACCCCTGAACATCTGTTGATGGCTATTCTGCAGGGCAATGATAATGCGGCAAGACTCCTGAAGGATGCAGGACTCAGCGAAAAGGGACTGAATACAGCCATCCGGGATCTGCGCAAAGGAGAGACCGTGAAAAGCCAGACGCAGGAGACACAGTTCAACGCCCTCAACAAGTACGCAAAGAATCTTAATGAATTCGCAAGGCAGGGTAAACTGGATCCGGTCATAGGGCGTGACGAAGAGATCCGGCGTACACTGCATATCCTCACCCGACGTTCCAAGAACAACCCGATCCTTGTGGGAGAACCGGGCGTGGGTAAGACGGCGATCGCGGAAGGGTTGGCCATGAGGATCATCAACGGCGACGTGCCGGAAAACCTGAAGTCGAAGATCATTTACGCCCTCGATATGGGTCAGCTCATCGCTGGTGCAAAATATAAGGGTGAATTTGAAGAAAGACTGAAAGGTGTCGTTAAAGAAGTCACCACCAGCGATGGGGAGATCATCCTCTTCATCGATGAGATCCACACCCTTGTCGGTGCAGGCGGAGGAGAAGGCGCCATGGACGCGGCCAATATCCTCAAGCCGGCCCTGGCCCGTGGCGAACTCCGTGCCATTGGTGCCACCACCCTCAGCGAGTA
>JBIKIB010000304.1:0-4916 GCA_044361845.1 Chitinophagaceae bacterium
CTTTGTTGATGACCTCGCGGAGCGACATGCCCATGTTCAGGAATTTCGACATGACGTTGTTAAGGTCCTTCATGCCCGCATTCATGCTTTCCGTATGGAGGTCGGTACTGATGACATCGGGCCAGAAGCCCTGCTTCGCGGCAGGTACGGCCTGGCGCCACGAGAACGCGCCCCCGCCATGTCCCACATCGAAGAAGATGCCGCGTTCCTGTGCCTTCAGTACAAAGGGTTTCAGCTTCAGGTCGTCGTCGACGATGGTCTGCCGGTTCTTGGGCCCATAGGAGAAGGTATGTGTGAAGATGTCACCTGGCCGGAGGTGGTCGAAAAAGAGCGACTCTATGGAGTTGGGCGGTTGGTGCTCACCGAAATCAACCATGACGGGAACGCCCGCCAGGCGACCGGCGGCGACGGCACGGTCCACCTGTTCGAATCCGCCCCAATAGTGTGCCGACTTGATCCCCACGAGTATATCGGGATAGAGCCGGTTGATCATATAGGCCACCTGCTGAGGGTTCATGTCGTCGAGATTCTGCTGATCGAAACGGCTGCTCATGCCATGTCCGACAATGTTGAGGAGTGCCAGCACCCGGGTCCTCGAACGGTCTATCGTCTGTTTTTTGAACTGCGGGAAATTCCGCCAGCCGGAGGAGCCTGCATCGACCACGGTGGTGACACCATTCCGGAACGTGAAGCCGTCGGGTGGTACACTCGTATAGCCGTCGGCGATATAGGCGTCGGGGTCATTGCCGTGAAAGACATGGACATGCATGTCGATCAGTCCGGGGGCCACATACTTGCCCTTGAGCTGCAGCGTCCGCTTTGCCTGCGTCGTCGGTATGTCCGGTGCCACGCGCGCCACGCTGTCGCCGGACAGTGCGATATCCATCACGCGGTCGATCCCGTTGGCGGGATCGATGAGGTGCCCGCCCTTCAACAGCAGGTCGTAAGGTTGGGCCAGCATACCGGAGGTCAGGGATGTCAGGCACAGGATCGACAGTAGAAGCTTCTTCATATGGGGTTCATTAATGTGTCAGGTTGCAAGTGGCGGGCCACCGGGCACGATGAAACGACGTTTTGGCGTGGGTTTCTGAGGCCTTCTCGCGGTGAAGCGTGCCGTACGGTATTCTCCAAGATGCACGTCACCGGTAATGACCCCGTCGCGGCAGGTGCCGACGAAGATATAGACGAGCTGGTTGCCCGGCCTGCGGTAGCTGCAGCGCAGCCTGAAGATGTTGCCATCCGCAAAGCCTTCCGCCTCCATCGCTGCCCAGGTGCCCTGATAGGTGCCCTGCAGCCAGTTGCCATCTCGGGTCAGATCGAAACGATGTCGTCCGTTGCCGTTGAGGAACTGCATGTCCACCTCCCACGCACCACCCAGGTCCATGACAGGGGCAGCCAATGCTGGGGCGGGTGATCGTTTCCGGGTAAGTGCCGTCCTGAGCCTGTCACCGACCACTTCCGCGTTGCCGGGCTGCATCTGTCCGGTAGTGATCTGAATTCCGGTGAGCCCGTCGCGGTTCGTACTGCCGATGGCGATCCGGGGCGGGGTGCGTCCCAATTCTTCGGCAAGCTCTTCCCCTGTCAGGTTGAATTTGCCCGGATTCCAGTTGACCTGGAGGACGGGTGACTTGTTGGACAGCTGCGTGGGTTCGATGACACTCAAGGTTAGACCGTCCATTCCGTTGAGCTTTTTGCTGATGATGTCGAGCCAACCGAGCCAGCGTTTCCATTCCGCTGCATGGTCGCGGGTGGTCCATGCCTCCACGGCGGCGAGCATGCCCATCATCTCCTCGCGGCCTACCTTGTTGTCGCGTCCGGGGCCGTGATGGGGCGAACTGGCCTGCCATGCTGCCGATAGGATGGATTTGTCTCCCAGGAGCAGGCCCGCGCACTGGGGACCGCAGATGGCCTTGCCTCCGCTATAGGCAACGATCGTTGCTCCACGCTGAAGATGGATGCTGGGCAGCGTGAGCACTTCTGCAGCCGCATCCACCAGCACGGGTATGCCCATGGGCTTCGCGAGCGCGACGATGGTCTCCAGTGAGAGCGGGTTGTCAGGCTCGCCGGGACTGTCCGCCAGCATGTATATCAATGCGGTCCTCCGGCTCAGTGCAGCGGCGAGCTCCGCCGTGGTGGCAACGTCGATGATGCGTACGCCGATATTCCGGATGGAATGGTCATAGTTGTTGCGAGACCGTGCGGGTATCACCACCTCACATTTCTCGAACCCGGTGAGGTCGGGGATCCTGATGAGTTTCTCCGGATCACCACCTGTCACACAGGCCGCCGTCACATGCTTCAGTGCTGCCGCGCAACCCGACGACACCATGCCCCATTCCGAACCGGTCACGGCAGCAAGTCGCTTACCGATACCCTCCGCCAGTTCGTCGTACTGGATGAAATCATGCGATGCCGCTTCCATCGCGGCCCGCACCGCAGGTAACTCCAGCGAGCCGCCAATGATGGTGAAGGTACCCCTGCAGTTGATGATGGGTTCCACACCGATGCTTCGAAAAATGTTGCCATCAGCCGGGATATCAATGCCGGGATCCGTCTCCGACCGTAACGTACCCGGCAGTTCGGCTGAAAGGCCGATGGCACCGAGTGTCTTGAGTAGCGCTCTTCTGTTCATCTTGGCAGGCTTGTTTTTTTGTTATTGACAGGCAGGGGCAGGTTATTTGAATTGGATGTCGCCGAAGTATTGGGGCAGGTGGAAATTCGGACGTTCAAATACCACAGGCGACCATGTGAGGTAGTTGGGACTGGACGTCCGGCTACCGGTCTTGTAGAAGTTCGCCTTCCACTGGACACCGGCTGAAGGCCTGGCGACCTTGGCGTATTTCTCTAAGATCCTGAATGGCACCCTGCATTCGATGGTCCAGGTGACGGGCTCCTGTATTTCGGGATCTACGACACGGGGCAGCGAATGGGCGATCTCTATCTGCGCGATCTCTTCCGGCAGCAGCCTTGTCAATCCGCTCATGGGCTTCGTGATATAGAAGATAAGAGGTATTCCGCCGGCATTGATCTCCAAATTGAAATAGCAGAGCGGGTTGGCCGGATCGGGCGCGAAGAAGAATTCAACACAGGAGTCTCCGGAGACATTCCCGTTGTACTCCTGCACCACGCTCTTCACGTAGCGGTCCTGGACACGGAAGATGACATACACATTGTCCCTGTCATAAGCCATCCTCGCCTCAACGGTCGGTGTGAATTTGGGAATGTCACCCATGGGCCTTTCGATACGAAGGATGTCTGACCGACGCCAGGATTTCTTCTTCCAGTCTCCGTCGATGCGGTTCACATGCCTTAGCCGGATAGCCCGGTAAGTGGAGGGAGCATCTGCCGGGCGGATATAAGGCTGCGGACCGGCCTGGAACGCAACAACCTCCATGGTCAAACATGCTGCAACACATAGAAAAACGGATCTCATGGTGGTGTCGTTTTGAATATTCATTGTCTGATACACAGGAACTCACTTTTGCCTTTGGGAACGCCGGTGTCTTCCCGGTCCTGATCGATATGTATCTGCATGGAGGATATTTGGCATTCTTCAGGAAGGCATGTGCATGCGCAGGCCCATAGCCAGCGGATGTCAATCTGGTGGAACTTTAAATCAGCATGTCAACAACTGCAGGACCTACAAGCATTGGCCTACTGCTCGATACCGGAGGGGAAAAGACCGGAAACCCCTATCATCACCCATGCCACGAGTTCCAGGAAGGAAATGAATCTTTCGAACAACGGGACCTGCATGCCCAATCCGTCCGATGATCTGGTTGAACGCCTGACTTATTTGAAATGCCGCCTTCCTGCGGTCCGAACATCTTGATGTTATAAATTTAAGGGAATCTGCATAAGAAACATTTGAGAAGCCGTTTTATTTTTGAGCGCTCCTTCGCCCGACTGATCACCGTGGAAAGTGTATCGTGAAGATGTTCCCGCGGATCTGCATGTACGGGCCGTGATCGGGTAGCGCTACCCTCAACAAAAGCCATTGCCTGGTACATTTCGATCCACCGGATGGCCGGAAGGAATAATTTCCCTGAGAAATCCTCGCGCATCGGACTGAATGAATCGATCAATACACCTGACTTCAGGCAAACGGCCCCATAGAGGATGTTCGGCGGTATATGATAGCAATCCCCGCCCTCAAGCTGCCGTTTCTCACCATCCACCTCGATCTCGAAGATGCCACTTTCAATATGCGTGATCTGCGCATGGGAATATTGGTGCAGACGTCACACCCCCCGGTTTCGAAAGCCACTTTTACAACCATCAATCCGTCTTCGTATACCATGATTTTTCTCCGCACGCACACATCGACCTGCTCCCAGGCAATCTCTGCATCCCTGATGATCACTTTTTTTGACGTATCGTTACGCATTTAAATTGTTTTGCGGTTTTTTACATGTCGGGGGATCCTGATCGATCCCACATAACATGCATGTACCTTTCATGCTCCTTGCAATCATACGTTCTTCCGGCGGACAGGAGTGCAGGCTTGCCTTATGCACGACCGTTATCTTCTGCGAATAAATTTTTTTTGCCATTCGCATCGACCCCGTAGTGATCATGTTGAGAACTTTCCCGAAACCGATAGCACTATAAAATGGAATAGGCTAATTTGATAGGGTAAGGATAACAAGCCGGGATCGAGTGGAAAATCCGACATGGGATAATGAAAAAAACGATCATCCTTGATGGATACCTTCAGTATGCAGGCTCCAGGTCGCATTCGGAAAACGTTCAGAACAGATAACAAAAAAGGATACCAATGAAATCACTATTGTCCGACTAAAGTCTAAAAAAGATGCATAAGTAAGGCGGTTCCGAAGAACCGCCTATTCTGTCTAAGTTTGAGTTCCACAACAAAAAACTAAGGCCAATGCATGAAAGTAAAAAATTTTCGGACA
>JBIKIB010000305.1:0-4901 GCA_044361845.1 Chitinophagaceae bacterium
CGATACCAAAACGGATAAAACACTTGGGCTTATCCCGGCAGGCTGGGGACCGACACGGGTAAAACTCTCTGCCGACGACAAAGAGATGTACATCATCAGCTGCCGAGGCCTGGGCGCGGGACCCAATGGCGGAAAGGATTTCAAAGCCCCTGTGCAAGGTTCTTATGTTGGGGATATTCAGCTTGCAACGTTTCAAAAACTGGCCGTTCCCGATCGCACCACATTGGATGGTTACACAAAGGATGTGATCGCTTATACTTTCCAGGAAACGGAGATGAAGAAAGAAAAAAACCCCTTGCCACTCTATCCGGGTGAAAAGGAATCGCCTATCAAGTATGTCGTGTACATCACAAAAGAGAACAGGACCTACGATGAAATCATGGGCCAGGTACGCACCGGCAATGGTGATCCCAGTCTGGCAAGGTTCGGTTTGAATGTGGACGTGATGGAAAAACGAAAGGGGGCATCATCTGATGGTTCAAAAGACTCCTTATATCTGCGCAACGCGAACATATCACCCAACCACATCAAAGCGTCCAAGCAGTTCGCGTTCTCAGATAATTTTTATTGTGACAGTGATGCTTCTGTGCATGGCCACCACTGGATGGTGGGCGTCATTCCCAATGAATGGGTGGAAACCAATTCCAATACCAGTAAAACTGCCAAGCTGTTTTCTGCCTCACCCGGCAGAAGATTTCCCGCCACCATCGGCAGCGTTGACCCAGAGGATTTTTCTGAAAAAGGTGGCCTCTGGGAAGCGCTGGAGCGAAAAGGTGTTTCCTTCTACAACTTCGGACAAGGGAATGAATCCGGTCATGTACGCGAAGAATGGATGGATACGGCCACCGGTGCTGCCCATGGGGTGATGGTGCCCATGCAAAATGCACTCTTCAAACGTACCAGCCAGCAATTCGCAGGATACAATATGAATATCCCCGATCAATTCAGGATGAACCAGTTTGAATCAGCTTTCAAGAGTATGTGGTTATCCGGAAAAGAAAAGATGCCGTCATTGGTCACCGTCATGCTGCCCAATGATCACCTCACCTCGCCAAGACCTGAAGATGGTTATCCATACCGCCATAGCTACATGGCTGACAACGACCTGGCAGTTGGCAGGATATTGCATTTTCTCTCCAGAACACCCTACTGGAAAAATATGCTCGTGGTGATCACCGAAGATGATCCGCAAGGTGGAGTGGATCATGTCGATGCGCATAGGAGCATACTCATGCTGGCAGGGCCTCATGTGAAAAAAGGATATGTGTCCCATACCCATGCCAATTTCGGATCCATCCTGAAAATGATCTACAATATTCTGGGTGTGCCATATGTCAACCAATATGACGTGACCGCCTCTCACCTTGGAGATTTCTTCACGACAAAACCTGATCTAAAACCCTACACGCTTGAAATGCCCGACAAGCGTGTCTTTGATCCATCAAAGGCGATGAAAAGATACAACCGGGATATTGACTGGAGAAAGATCATGCAGGGACCCGCCATGGATGATGAAGCCGAGTTGAAAGTGAAACACTACAAAAACGAGAATTGATCAATCCTTGCAATGGGGTACCGCGTGCCCTTTGCTGGTCTGGACTATTGTGATCGAACCCGATCCCGAGCGGATTGATGCTTTCTGATCCCGTGTCAACCGTCCCTGCATGACATAGGACCCATGCAGGGGAGTCATCATATTCGCATAGAACAGCAAAATTGTTTTATATTTGCAACAAAATGGTTGCTTCATGCCTGGTGTTCCGTTAAAAACAAAGCCATTCAAGACGAAGAAAAGTCTCCGAAAAACGGCTGGGGTACAAAAAGACCCAAAAGTGTGGGTCGTGTATTCTGATGGGAAAACCTACAAGTGGTCCAACAATATGGAGCGGGTAGAGATCATCCGCCAGGGAATTCCTTATGATTCGATCGAAACGATCAGTGAAAAACTAAATCGTCCGATCAAGTCGATATTATCCTTGGTCGGTATACCGCAAACCACCTATAACAAAAAAAAGAGTGAACATTCACTGCTCGACAGCCGGGATAGTGAGCTGATCGTCATGATCACCGAATTGATCGACTACGGGCTGGAGGTTTTCAATCAGGAGCAGGAAAAATTTCAAAGGTGGCTGAAGAAAACGAATCTGTCTTTAGGAGGACATTCACCGGAGAGTCTACTTGATACCACCACGGGTATCGATGAGGTCAAGTTTTGTTTGAACAGGATCGAATATGGAAATTTCGCCTGATGCGGGTCTTCAGGGTTGAACGGGAAAAATACCTGAAAACGATACTCACGGGTACCGGTGCATCCCTTGCTGCCGGTAATCGTTGGAATGGGCTGCATACAAAACTGATTTATACTTCTGAATCCCGTGCGCTGGCCATGCTGGAAGTGGCCGTCCACCTGGATCTGAGTGAAGATCTGCCATCGGATAGATACTATGTTGAAATAGACATCCCTGACGAACTGACGATCCTGGAAGTGGATATTGACGATCTGCCGGATGATTGGAACGCAAAGCCCCCGACCTTATCAACACAAAGGATAGGGGATGATTTTGTGGCAGATATCGAAGCGGCCATCTTAAAAGTACCCAGCAGTATTGTGCCTGATGAGTTCAATTATCTGGTAAATCCCGGTCATCCTGATGCCAAAAAAATCAAGGTCATCCATAAAACGAAAATGATCTTTGATGCCCGCATCAAGTCAGCATGATCGGGCTTCCCGGCAACTGTTCATGATGCTGACAGGCATCGTGTGCAGTACCGAAGTCCGGAACGGTCATTCGCGTTTACATCTGATATTTTGATTTATAACACCGACTTACCCATCGGTATGCCTGTTTGTTTCCGGATCTCCTCAATGGTAGAGGGTCTTCAGGTTATCTGCGAAAAGATCAAGGTGTTTTTTTTACTGCTTCAAATATGGCCCCTTCTCATTCCATTTCACTTCCAACTTCGAGATGTACCATGTTTTTCCGTTGTCTTTATTCCCCTGGAAAAACAGGTAGGTCTTCCCGTTATCATCTTTGAACAGATGGGGATGTCCCGACTCGCTGTAATTCCAGCTTCCCGGATCTCCATTGGTCAGAAATGGTTTGTTGGATAATCGTTCCCATGTCACCCCGTCGGTGCTTTTTGCGACGCCGATCTGTTGTGGGTTGTTGTTGTACGCTCCGGCATAGAACATGTATAGCATATCAGCCTGCCTGACAATGGATGCTCCTTCAACACAGAGGCCTTCCCATGGATATTTGGGTTTGAGGATGGGCATGTCGGTCATTTGCGTCCACTGTCCTCTGTTGAAGTTCGTATTCAAAGGTGCCGAGGCCACGCCCTGCATCTGGATCTTGAAAGCGGAGTCGCGACTGGCAAAGTACAACATGTACTTGTCCTTCAGCAGGAAGACCTCGGCATCGATGGCCCTGCCACAGTTCCATGCGCCGGAGGGATGAAAAATGGGATTGGTGGTATTGCGGGTGAAGCGGATGCCATTGTCTGAAACAGCATGGCAAATGCCATCTTTGGCTCCATTACCATAGGTCTGATAGAATAAATGCACCTGTTCTCCGATGACCAGTGCACACGGTGCCGCGATGCCTTTCTTTTCAGGTTCGCCATCCGGGGTGATTTCGCCGATCTTCTTCCAGCTGGTCAAGTCGCTGCTTTCGGCAATCCCGATCCCCCAACCCTGTATCGGATTGGATTTGTCCTTGTAAGGCGGTATCGAATAATACATGAGATATCTTCCACCGAATTTTACGACGTGGGGATCTTTTGAGAATGGAACGCCTACCCGCGTGGTATCTCCGAACATCATCACGGTCGGGGATTTTTTTTGAGCGTGGACTGAAAAGGCAAAACAAACGAGCAGTATGATGTGCAGGATCGATTTTGTCATGATGTTATTTTACCGATGGGTGAACTGATTTTAGTTTTACTAATTTTAGATTGCGCGATCTGTGGTAGGTTTTTTCTTAGGGTACCGATAGGTTGCATGGTCACAATATCGTGCATGATGGAAGCA
This sequence comes from Chitinophagaceae bacterium, assembly GCA_044361845.1. Classification (GTDB taxonomy): domain Bacteria; phylum Bacteroidota; class Bacteroidia; order Chitinophagales; family Chitinophagaceae; genus Pollutibacter. Next base: position 4,031 of record JBIKIB010000305.1, read on the forward strand.
TCTCCAAATAGTCATCGAGGGTCAACTATCACATATTTCGGTGGATGCCCGGGATCAATATTGTGAATGCCTTATTAGCGTTATCTTGAGTGATCCATCAATACCTCATTTATCCAATGGACCGAATGTTACTTCGTTTTGATTTCCGGGCCGGCACCATGTCCACAATGTCATGCCTGTGCAGGTTTTTGCTCATCTTCATGATCATGGCGGGATGTGGCAAGAAAGGTGATCCCACACCCGTACAGGAGCCTCTTAGGCCACCTATGCTGGAGATATCCACCTTGTTGACGGGTTATGAGATCATCTGGGGGATGGATTTCCTGCCCAACGGCGATCTGATCTTTGGGGAGAAGCGCGGGCGAATTTACCGTTACAGCAAGGGCAATGTGGAGGAGATCACCGGTTTCCCGGCTGTACGTACTGCGGTACAGGGAGGTTTGCTCGACATACGCGTACATCCGAACCATGGGTCGAACGGGTGGATCTACGCGTCATATGCGGCCACCAGTACAGCTAACAATGGTGAACTGCGGCTTGTGCGGTTCAGGTTGTCGGGCAATGCGGTGCAGGGGTTGGAGACATTGTTCAGCACCGGTGGAGGGAATACATGGAACGGGCATTATGGTTCCCGTATGTTGTTCGACAGATCCGGTATGCTTTGGCTGAGTGTGGGAGAGGGAGGCTCAGGGAGTTATGGTGGGGCTTCCGCCAGCAACCGAAATGCTTCCGACCCGGCTTCCCGCTGGGGTAAGATCCATCGCATGGCAGATGACGGAGGAGTACCTGCCGATAATCCGGTCCTGCCCGGTCAGGCGGTTCCAGGCACTGTTTATGCGTATGGTGTCCGCAATCCGCAGGGGCTGGTATT
>JBIKIB010000307.1:0-4867 GCA_044361845.1 Chitinophagaceae bacterium
TTGAAGTCGTCCATGGACACGGCGTGGTCAGCATCTCCGGCGTTCAGCAAACGAGTGTTCGATCCGTCGAGGCCGGTGCGATAGAGGTGCAGATAGTAAGGGTCCTCTCCGGTCTCCCTGCCATTACCGGTGAAGTAGAGGGTACGGGTCTTGTCATCGATGCCTTCTATGTCTTCCGCGTGCCATGGGCCGCTGGTGATCTGTCCTTTTTCCTTTCCGGTCTCGTCATAGAGATAGAAATGCCCCCATCCGTCGCGTTCGCTCCAGTGAACGATTTCTTTTCCGCCGTTCACCAGTCCCGGCCGGCGAACTTCCACATAGGTGTTCATGCGTTCTGCTATGATGACCTTCGGTGTGGCGGATGGCACGTCGAGTGCGCAGACATCGATGCGTTTCAGGTCGCGGCTTGTGCGGGAAAAATAGAATCTTTCGTTGGTGCCATGCCATATCAGCGGACGGAAATCGTCGTCGCGCTGGCTTTGTTTTGGAGGGGCTGACCAGATGGATAGTTCCTGGTCTTTGAACAGGTCCGTATTGATTTTTTTCGAAGACTTAGCTGCGAGATCGAAGAGCAGGATCTCTCTCAGCGGGGCTTCTTTTTCGCCGGGCATGTGGTATTTATATGTCTCCAGTGCCGGGCGTGGATCTGCGGTGTTATGGATGACCCAGAGGTCCTTTACTTTTCGCATATCGGAACGCACCATGGCAAAATGGCGACTGTCGGGCGACCAGTAGATGAATGCTGGTTTTCGTTTTTTCCGGTTTTTTTCGCGTTCTGTATTGGTCTCATTATAGGAGTCGCCGTAAGTATAGTGTTCGATGCCATCTTTCGTGAGTCTTGTTTCGGCGATGGTGGTATCTTCTTCGTTCTGCAGGGCTTTCCGGTAGTTGGCAGAGTCCATGTACCAGAGGTTGTGTTCGCGTGCGAAGACGATCCATTTTTTATCCGGTGAGATGGATGCCCATCCTGGACGGGTTTTTGGTTTTTCGTAGCCGGTACGTTCCTTAAGTTCGTTGGTGGTGATGTTGTATTCAAAGTAGAAGGTCTTTTTTTCCTTTACCGGTGCGGCAGCTTTTTTCGTGGTGTCCTTCTTCTCGATCTCCTCGGTACTTTTTATCTCAAAGGAGATGACATCATCTTCGCGGAGGAATTTAAGGTTCTCGATGCCGAGGTGTTGTGCGTCGAAGGGGTCTTTCACTGCTTTCGTCAGGGCGGCTGCGAGCTTGTCGTTGTCGAAGAGCGGAAGCTTCGTCCCTTTCACGGGATCGACGATTTGCCATTTCTTGCCGCTGGGGGTTTCGTAGGCATACCAGAACCGGTTGGTGTTCTTGAGCCAGTGTGGGTCGACAGCGGTGGAGAAGAGCATTTTGTCGATTTTCTTCGGGGAGAATTTCGCTGCGAGTGCGTAGTTCGCCTTATGGTGTTTGACAGGCTGCGCTGTTGCGATGTTGAAAATGACGGATAGGCAAATTGACAGAAAAAACAGTTTTCCCATTTCAGTTTGTTTTGCGGAGTGAGTTGGATTCGTTTGATATGAAGGTAGGCATTACCACTATGCGATTCATTCCGGCATGGCAGCCATATCCATATAGCCAAGTTCCCATTGATGCCCGTCGAGGTCTGCGAAACTATGGCCGTACATGAAGCCATGATCCTGTGGTTCGGCGTAGATCGTGCCGCCAGCTTCAACGGCTTTTCTTACGATGTCATCTACTTCCCAGCGACTTGCAGCGTCCAGTGCGATCAGCACTTCGGTATGGGTATGGGCATTGCAGATTTCTTTTTGGGTGTATTGTGCGAACCTGGCTTCCAACAGCAGCATGGCGAAGATGTGTTCGCTGATCACCATGCAAAGTGTGTCCGGACTGCTGAATCGTGGGTTGAAGGTGAAGCCGAGCTGTTTGAAGAATTTCCTGGAGGCTTCTATGTTGCGGACGGGTAGGTTGAGGAAGATCCTGGAGGCCATGCGTTCTTGATTTTATTCAGATGAATCTCGACAAAAAAAACGGATGCAGGAAACCAGATTATTTTTACGGTGGAATCTCCTGATTGCTGGCGGGTATGTTCATTGGCTGATTGAACGGTGTGTGCAGTGCGGGTGTTCTACTCATACAAGCCTGTCGGCGTGCATGCTTTGGTGAGGATATGCGGGATGGGTCAGCCATCCATCATGGCCGTTCGCACATGTGCTGATGGTTGCTTTCTTTGCCTTTCGGGGATCACACCGGCTCTTTGCCGATGGTGCCGATGCGTGGCAGGAGGTATTGCAGCATCTCGAATTGGTACTGTGCGGCGATGGCCCTGGCCTCTTCCGCGAAATCCTCATTTTCAGATGCATAGATGATGGCGCGGCTTGCATTCACGAGGATGCCGCAATCCGCTGTCATGGCTTTTTTCGAAATATCTTTCAGGCTTCCGCCCTGTGCGCCGACCCCCGGTACGAGGTAGAAATGATCCGGTGTGATCTCCCTGATCCGTTCGAACTGTTCCGGTTGTGTGGCGCCCACGACGAACATCAGATTTTCGGTTGTGCCCCACCGTGAGACTTTGCGCAGGACTTCCTCGTAGAGCAGGGGTGATCCATCCCCCTCGAGTCTTCTCAGTTCGAAATCCCCGGCGCCCTGGTTGGAGGTGAGTCCGAGCACGATCCCCCATTTCCCGTCGAAATCAAGGAAGGGCTTTACGCTGTCAGCGCCCATGTACGGCGCGATGGTAACGGCATCGAAGGGCATTTCCTGCAGGAAGGCCTTCGCGTATTGTCTTGATGTGTTGCCAATATCGCCACGCTTGGCGTCCGCGATGCGGAAATGCGTGTCGGGGATGTATGCGACCGTCTGCTCCATCGTCTCCCAGCCTTTTCGGCCCATTGCTTCATAGAAGGCCGTATTGATCTTGTAACTCACGCAGAGGTCGAGGGTGGCATCGATGATCGCTTTATTGAATCGTAATACCGCATCAGGTTCTTTGCGGAGGCATTCAGGGATTTTTTCGATGTCGGTATCGAGGCCCACGCAGAGGTAGGAACCCTTGGTGTAGATCTGTTCGACGAGTTCTTTTCGGGTCATGATGGAATATCTTTTTGAATCGTTTGCAGGATGGTGTTGTACCATCTCCATACTTCGGAGTATGTATTGTAGAGCGGAGCCGGTGCCAGCCTGATCACATCCGGTTCGCGCCAGTCGGTGATGATACCCTGCGCGGTGAGTGCGTCGAATATCTCTCTTCCCCTTTGCAGCATGAGCAGTGATATCTGTGATCCGTTGTCGGTCCTCGGTGTGATGCATTCCATGATCCTTGTGGGTTGTGCATCGTTGAGTTCATCGAGCAGGAACCTCAGCCATTGGGATAATTTATGGCGTTTAGCTTGTATCTGCGCCCATCCGGCTTCTTCGAAGATCTCCAGTGATGCGAGCAGTCCTGCAAGGAGGATGGGGGATGGTGTACTCAGCTGCCAGCCTTCTGCTGTGCGAATGGGCATGAATTCCCGTTCCATCTGAAAGCGTGTTTTCGGGTCATTACCCCACCATCCCGTGAACCGGTGGATGGAATCATCTGCATGATAACGGTCATGTATAAACGCTGCGCCGACCGTTCCGGGACCTCCGTTCAGGTATTTGTAATTGCACCAGCAGGCGAAGTCGACGTTCCAGTCGTGCAGTTGCAGGGGTACGTTCCCTGCGGCATGGGCGAGGTCGAGACCGACCTTCGCACCGGCTTTCTGCGCTGCTGCCGTGATGGCCTGCATGTCGAAGCACTGACCGGTGTAGTAATTGACGCCTCCCCAAAGCACCAGCGCCAGTTCCGGGCCGTGTTGCTCGATGGCATGGAGGATGTCTTCTGTCCGGATGGTGTGTTCTCCTTCCCGCGGATGCACTTCTACGATGGCGTCATCCGGTTCGAAGCCGTGGTGTCTGACCTGGGATGCGAGCATATACTGGTCGCTTGGGAAGGCTTTCGCTTCGCAGAGGATCTTGTATCTGTTTTTTTCAGGCCGGTAGAAGCTCACCATCATGAGGTGCAGGTTCACCGTCAGTTGATTCATCACTGATATTTCGGCAGGGAGGCATCCCATGATATGTGCCAGTGGCTGCAGGAGTTTCTGGTGGATGTCCATCCAGGGTGTGTCACCCATGAAAAACGCTTCCACGCCGAGGCCTGCCCATTGCTGAAGGATGCCTTCTATCCTGCTTTTGACGATCACGGGTTGCAGGCCCAGTGAGTTCCCGAGGAAATACACCTGTTCCTTTCCCTGGTGAGTGGGGATGATGAATCTCGCACGGAAGTCCCGCAGAGGATCCTCCTCGTCAAGCTTTGCGGCGAATGAACTGTTTGCGACCATGTATGTTTATATTGCGAAGATGCGAAGAAAACAACTTTGAGATGCAATCCCTCTACGATAAAGCCAATAAATTCCTGACCGGTTATTATTCGGAAACAGGGCGGGATGGACTTCCATCAAGACTTGCTGTCGTGGAAGAGGAGATCCGCCGTTCCGGCACATATGTCCATACCCCGGATGAGCTGACCCACGGGGTGAGGGTCGCCTGGCGGAACAGCAACCGATGCATAGGCCGGCTTTTCTGGAAGTCACTCACGGTGCAGGATAGCCGACATGTCACCGGTCCTGCAGCGGTGATGGATGCCCTGGCATCGCATCTGTCCCTTGCCACGAACGGTGGTCGTATCCTTCCGGTGATAACGGTGTTCGCCCCCCGGCATCCGGATGGCAGCAACCCTGTGCGCATCTGGAACAAACAACTCATCCGCTACGCGGGGTATCGGCAGCCTGATGGTACGGTCATCGGGGATCCTGCGCAGCTGGAATTCACGGAGCTGTGCCAGGCGATGGGATGGCAGGGGAGTGGG
>JBIKIB010000308.1:0-4861 GCA_044361845.1 Chitinophagaceae bacterium
GGCTGCTCAGTTCGGGCAAGAGACCGCCATGCTCATTCCGATCCTCTACGGTGGCAGTGTCAAGGGCAGCAATGCCGAAGAGATCTTTTCTCAGGAAGATGTCGATGGCGGACTGGTCGGCGGCGCATCCCTAGATGCAGTGGATTTCGGAAAGATCATCCGGGCTTTGAAATGACACGGAAAAGTAGATGGGTTTCAATGGGGTGTTCACACTCTTTTTCAGGAAATATATAAGCAGGACCGTATTTCTGCTTATTTAATAAAATATACAGGTTTGATTGTATAGTGATCTGTCAATCAGTTTGATAAGATTCAGTATAGATGGGGCAATATCTTCTGCTGTGGCCAATCTCATGATATCCGCGGGGGCTGCAAGCGTCGTGCTTTCGTGTAGATGTCACTCCGCAAAGTTTCTTAAGTGTTTCTGCGGATGGGGTGCGGAAGATCGTTATCGCCCGAAAATCCATCGTGAAAGTCCGCCTTGCCTGTACGCAAAGAATAGGGGATGCAATAGGAACACTGACAGCCTGAGGGAAGCAGGAGCTGCGAAGTGTAGACTAGAAAGGAGCATGGTGCTTTTTATCATGTGGGGTGGCCGTGTTAAGGGCAGCTGCGGCAGTGAGGTCTTTTTGCACGGAAAATGTTTGTGACAGGCAGCCGGGGGCATTGGATTTTGGTGTGATCATTCCGACTTTGAAGGGGGGGGCAGCAAATTTATTGCCAGGAAAGGTTTTATGTCACTCCATGAGTCGGCAGCAAAAAAAAACAGGACGATCGTCCTGTTTTTTCATGAAATATCGAGGTAACTTATCCTTTCAGCTTGTTTATCAAGGAAATATAATCCGCCATGGCTTCCTCTTTTGTCTTGCCTTTGACAGCCATCCAGGCTTCGTATTTCGCCTTGGCGACGAAATCGAATGGATTGGAGGGAGGATCGGTGGTGTTATCTCCTTCTGTGGACTGCTTGTAAAGGGAGTATAGGTTGAGTAGTGTGTCGTTGCTGGGTCTTTCAGATAGGTTTTTACTGTCCTCAACGGCCTGCTCGAAAAGTTCTTTCATATTTGATTGCGTAGGGTTGTGAGATTCAAAAATACATCATGAAACGGATAGAATCAATTTTAAATTTGTTTCATGAATCTTGCAAGTTCACATTTGTATGTGGTGGGGATGCTAAAAAAGTCAGACCGAATGGCTTCTCAAATCACCCAATCCGCCCAAAAATGAGTTAGTTTTGCATCATATCCGGAAGTAAAAGATACCCCGGACACATCTCTACGGGAAATATCATATGAAACATATTCGTAATTTTTGCATTATTGCGCACATCGATCACGGAAAAAGTACGTTGGCGGACCGGTTGCTGCAAACCACGAACACCATCAGCGAGAGGGACATGATGGATCAGGTTTTGGATGACATGGACCTCGAGCGGGAAAAGGGCATCACGATCAAGAGTCATGCCATCCAGATCGAGTACAACCACACCGACGGGCAGGAGTACATCCTGAATCTCATTGATACACCCGGTCATGTGGACTTCAGCTATGAGGTCAGTCGTGCCCTGGCGGCCTGTGAAGGTGCGCTGCTCCTGGTGGATGCCGCGCAGGGCATCCAGGCGCAGACGATCTCGAACCTCTACCTGGCGATCGATAACAACCTGGAGATCATCCCCGTCATCAATAAGATCGACATGGATGGTGCCATGATCGAGGAAGTGCGCGACCAGATCATCGACCTCATCGGTTGCAAGTCGGAGGACATACTCCTCGCCAGTGGCCGTGCAGGCATCGGCATAGATGAGATCCTGGCGGCGATCGTCTCCCGTATCCCGGCGCCAAAGGGTGATCCGGAAGCACCACTGCAGGCCCTCATTTTCGACTGCGTCTTCAACCCTTTTCGTGGCATCATCGTTTACTACCGCATCATGAACGGGCGGATCCGAAAGGGTGATAAGGTCAAGTTCATATCTACCGGTGCGGATTACGAAGCCGATGAGGTAGGCATCCTGAAGCTCACCATGAAGCCGCAACAACTGGTGAATTGTGGGGATGTGGGATATCTGATCACCGGCATCAAGAACGCCAAGGATGTGAAAGTCGGCGACACGATCGTCAATGCCCTGAAGCCGGCCAATCCGATAAAGGGTTTTGAAGAAGTCAAACCGATGGTCTTTGCCGGCATCTATCCGGTGCAGACAGAAGACTTCGAAGAACTGCGGGAATGCATGGATAAGCTCCAGCTCAACGATGCATCCCTTACCTTCGAGCTGGAGACCTCACAGGCACTGGGTTTCGGATTCCGCTGCGGATTCCTCGGTCTGCTGCATATGGAGATCATACAGGAGCGACTGGAGCGGGAGTTCAAGCAGACCGTCATCACGACCGTTCCGAACGTGAGTTTCATAGGCTACAGCACCCGTGGTGAAAAGATGCTCGTGAACAACCCCACCGAGATGCCCGATCCCACCAAGACGGACCGCATCGAGGAACCCTTCATCCGGGCACAGATCATCACCAAGCCGGATTATATCGGAAATATCATGACGCTTTGCCTCGGTAAAAGAGGGATCCTCATCAACCAGAGTTACCTAACCCCATCGAGGGTGGAACTCGTTTTCGAGATGCCCCTCACAGAGATCGTTTTCGATTTCTACGATAAACTGAAGAGCCAGACAAGGGGATATGCATCTTTTGATTATCACCCGATCGATTACCGCGACAGTGATATTGTGAAGATGGACATCATGCTCAACGGTGAAAAAGTCGATGCCCTGAGCGCCCTCATCCACCGGAGCCGGTCACAGGAATTCGGTCGGAAACTCTGTGAAAAACTCAAGGAGCTCCTGCCGCGGCAACAGTTCCAGATCGCCATACAGGCCGCCATCGGTGCCAAAGTCGTCGCTCGGGAGAATATCTCTGCCATGCGAAAAGACGTCACGGCCAAGTGTTACGGAGGGGATATCTCCCGCAAACGCAAACTCCTCGAAAAACAAAAAGAAGGTAAGAAGCGTATGCGGCAGATCGGCAATGTGGAAATCCCACAGGAAGCCTTCCTCGCCGTGCTGAAGCTGAACGACTGATGCCATCAGCACCGACAGTGCCGGGCAGGTTTGTCGCATCCGTGATGCCGGAAACGGAAATCCTCATTATTTGAGGGATACCGGCCAGGCCACAGAAACGGACAGGCCGCCACGCCGCCCGGATCATACCGTACCGGTCGCATTGGTAGCGCTGACGCAGCAATATGAACCATTAAAATGCCGATATGTCTGACATGAAATTAGGCCCGGAAATGCGTATGACGGTCACCGCCCGGCTGATCGAAAAGGGTGCAGACCAACCCCTCACCGGAAAGGATTATTCCGTAAGGCTCTTCGATAAAGACTTTTTTGATGATGACTTCCTCGGTGAAGCCAGGCCCGATGAGGATGGCAGGATCCATATCAGCTTCGACCCCGCTGCTTTCGATCGCCGTGACCCGATCCGGGAGAAATCCCTTGATTTCTATTTTGTCGTCTATCACCACGACCAGCCGATTTTCCGGAGTAAGGTCATGGAAGATGTGAACACCGAAGCTGTCGAGACGTTCAATATGGGAGAGGGGGATATCGTCGATCTGGGCAGCTTCCTGATCTGACCTTAGGGGCTGACCGCCCGCATCGAACGAAAGCCTTTCGCAGAACCATTCACGCGACTTACCATCATGCTCGACCTGTCTGTCATCAACCCCACATGGACCCTTTTCCTCGACAGGGATGGTGTCATCAACCACGAGAAACCCCTCGACTATATCCGCGTTCCGGCTGAATTCCGGTTTTATGATGGGGTTCCCGAGGCTATTGCCACCTTCTCCGCAAGGTTCGGACTGGTATTCATCGTCACCAACCAGAAAGGTATCGGCAAAGGCTTAATGTCTGAGCAAGACCTGTCGGCTATTCATGACCGGATGATGCAATCGATCATCGCTGCGGGCGGCCGCATCGACAGGATCTATCACTGCCCCGATACCGAAGAGACGAGTCCTTGTCGAAAACCCAATCCTGGTATGGGTTTCATGGCAAAAAAAGAATTCCCTCAAATCGACTTCTCCGCATCGATCATGGTCGGCAACACCCTTGGGGATATGCAGTTCGGGCGCAATATCGGTGCGAAAACCATCTTCATCCCCAGCACGAAGCCCATGCCGGAACTGCCCCATCCGCTCATAGATGCGGTGTTTTCCGGTCTTCCATCCCTCGCTGATGCGATAAACAAATAACTCCTTTTTGGGGCATGGATGAGGGGTACGAAAATTGTATGTCGACTTTCTTTGCCCTTTTTCAAGCTGATCCGGCATTCCCGGACTGAAAATAACATGGTACAATCCTCCCATCGTAGTTGTTACAAGAACGAACGAGGTTTTCATTGTGGTGATTCCAGTATGCATGTCAATCAAGGTGACGTTCCTTCGGTGCATAGGCATATAGCGCTTAATCCTGTTTGAATTTATGTTTTTCTTTGCAGGCTTGATTTCTCTTCAATTTTTACCACCAATTTTCTATATCATAGTATAGATAAACTTTGTGCGAATAGATGAATACTTCATATCGTAGGGATGCGGTAACCCTTGGAGAGTACCCCAACTCTCCAAGAGTACTCCAACTCTCCAAGAGTTACCTAACTCTCCAAGAGTTACCTAACTCTCCAAGGGTTACCTAACTCTCCAAGGGTTACCTAACCCTCCAAGGGTACCCCCACCCTCCAAGGGTTACCCCACTCTCCAAGAGTTACCTAACTCTCCAAGGGTACCCCCACCCTCCAAGGGTACCCCCACCCTCCAAGAGTTACCTAACTCTCCAAGGGTACCCCCACTCTCCAAGAGT
>JBIKIB010000038.1:0-15810 GCA_044361845.1 Chitinophagaceae bacterium
CAGAACGGCGATGCTGCGCATCAATCCTTCGGTGAAATCGTTCAGAAAAAACCAGTTGGCCAGTAGTGTGACCAGTGCGATGCCTATGACGGCGGGTACGAACACTGCGCTGATCCGGTCTGCCAGCAGCTGCACCGGTGGCTTTTCACCCTGTGCTTTCCGCACCAGGCTGAGGATGCCGGACAACACGGTATCGCCTCCCACGGCCGTGACCTGTGCCCTGACGGTACCGGATTCGAGGATGCTCCCGCCGATGAGCGGGTCCTTCTGCCGCCTGTGCACAGGCATGCTTTCGCCGCTGATGATCGCTTCATTCACATGTGCTTCACCCCAGAGGATCTTACTGTCTATCGGCACCTGTTCGCCACTGCGGATCAGTACGAGGTCTCCCACTTTCAGCTGGGTGTTCTCCAGCGGGAAAATGACCTCCTGGTGCTGGTCGTCGAATGCGATCATATTGGCCATCACCTTTTGTGACTTCAGCAAATCTTTTAGTGCCCTTTGGGTGGAAGCGAGGGAAAAATCCTCCAGGTAGTAACCCAGGAATACGAGTGTGATGATGGTGGCGGCGGTTTCGTAGAACATGTATTTTTCGCCTAAACCGAAAACCGTGCCGGCAAGGCTATACACGAATGCGGCTGATGCGCCCAGTGCAATGAGTACGTTCATGTTGGGGATGCCATTGCGGAGGCTATTGATGGCACTTTTCCCGAAGAAAGACATGCCAATGACATAAACGGGAAGACAGATCACCAATTGTATCCATGGCTCCATCAGGAAATGCATTTGCTCCGGCAGCCAGCGGTGAAGCAGGTGGAGGGCCATCAGCGAGACCGTGAACGGCAGGGTGAACAGAAACCGGTTCATATGGTTTGACAGAAAAGGTCTTTTCACCATCCCGGTGGCTTCCGATTCAGAGACCACATGGTAGCCAAGGGATTCGATGCCTTCTTTTAATTTCTCGGTACTGCTCTCTTCGATCAGTTCAAAGTGCACATCGCCGTCAATCGGATTGACCTTGATATTTTTCAGGCCTTCCTTTTGCAGATATTTATTGATGGTCAGTGCGCAGTTGGCACATGTCATGCCTTCGACTTTCCATTGTATTGTTTCCATGCTCAAATTTACCAAAGGACTTCCATAAGTATTTCTCTGGTTTTGCAACATCCATGCAGTATTGATGATAAACACGGAATACTGATATTGGTATCTTTGTGGCTGTTGTCATGGAATGGATATTCTCACTGGAAGATATTGACGCTATCGGGCTGGACTGGTGGAAGGCTGTGGGGGACCGCAAAGTCTTTGCCTTTCATGGCGCGATGGGTGCGGGAAAAACAACCTTCATCCAGCATTTATGCCGTCTTGCGGGTGTGCGCGAAACGCTAGGTAGTCCAACCTTCTCTTTGGTGAATGAATATCATCCTGCAGGAATGGGCGACCATGTGATCTGGCATATGGACCTGTACCGGCTGCGGGATGAGGCGGAAGCGATACAAGCGGGCTTGGAGGAGTATCTTTATTCAGGTGATATCTGTATGGTGGAATGGCCGGGGCGGGCCCCGGGGATATTCCCGACTGATACAGTCCATGTCTATATCGAGGCATTGCATGAGGGCCTCCGCAGGATGAGTATGCAGATCGAGGAGGACAAGTCATAACTTACGAATCAATCAGGAGAAAATGTCTACCGGCAAGCCATATATCAGCACGTCATTCAGTTATGAAACGATGGAAGAGACCCTGGACGTCCGTCCGCAATCGACTTCCCTTTTCATTGGTATACCGAAGGAGGAGGCCTTCCAGGAGAATCGTATTGCGATCAGTCCGGAAGCGGCGGCTGTGCTGGTCAGCAACGGCCACCGGGTGGTGGTGGAGCATAAGGCCGGGGAAGGGGCTCATTTCTCCGACAAGGATTATAGTGAAGCCGGTGCAAAGATCGCATATGACAAGAAGGAGATCTTCAACTGCGACCTGCTGATCAAGTCAGCGCCTGTGAGTGATCTGGAACTCGACCTATTGAAGCCGAACCAGACCATCATATCTCCGATCCACTTACCAGTGATGCGGCAGCATATTCTGGAGCGGATGATGGAGAAGCGGATCACCGCGTTATCCTTCGAGAACCTCAAGGATGACTCCGGCCATAACCCGATCGTGCGGAGCATGAGTGAGATCGCCGGCAGCGCTGTGATGCTCATCGCCAGTCAGTATCTCGGTAGCACTTCGACCGGCAGGGGTGTTTTGCTTGGTGGTATTTCCGGGATCCCTCCGACGAAGGTCATCATCATTGGCGCCGGTATCGTCGGGGAATATGCAGCCCGAACGGCTCTGGCCGTTGGTGCCAGCGTGAAGATCTTTGATAACAATGTGTATAAGCTCAAGCGGTTGCAGAACAACGTGGGTGCCCGGTTATGGACATCCGTCATTGAGCCCAATATCCTTGCAAAGCAGCTGAAGACCTGTGATGTGGCTGTCGGGGCGTTGTCATCTGCCGGGGGGCGTACGCCGATCGTGGTGACAGAGGAGATGGTTTCCGTCATGCGACGGGGTAGCGTGATCGTTGATGTCAGCATCGATGGCGGGGGTTGTTTCGAGACTTCAGAAGTGACCAGCCATGAGCAGCCTGTGATCGTGAAATACGGGGTACAGCACTATTGCGTACCGAACATCCCTTCGGGATTCGCCCGAACCGCATCACAGGCCATCAGCAATGTGCTCATGCCCTTACTGCTTGAAATCGGGGATGAAGGGGGATTGGAGAAACTTGTATGGCATAAGTTCAATATCCGCACTGGCATCTACATGTTCAAGGGAGCCCTGACGAATTTCCACCTCAGCCAGCGCTTCGAACTTAAATATACCGACCTGAATTTGCTGATCGCTAGTCAGCGGTGAACGTATCAGGTCTTCCTGTTGGCCGCACCCGGGGCAGATATTTCATGGAAACCGGTGGATGTGCCGTTGTTGGCAATTTTCATATTTTTTTCCATTCTTCCGGTCTGAGGATCTCATCGCAGAAGTCGTACTCCACATCATAGTTGCTGCTGATGACCACCAGTCTATTTGCGGTGTGGGATTCCATGAGGTTTCGATATAGTGTTATGCCGGATTTGTCGAGGTTGGTACAAGGTTCGTCGAGCAGCAGGATGCGGGTATCGGAAAAGATCGCCTGAGCCAGTTTGAGGCGTTGTTTCATGCCACTGCTATAGTACCTTATCTGTTTTCCCGCAGCTGCTGTGAGGCCGGTTGCTTCAAGGATGTCAGGCACTTTGAGCTTGTGGATGAATGGTTTGAATGATGCGTGGAATTGTAGGAACTCCTGTCCTGTCATTTCTTCTATCAGTTCGAGGTATGGGGCGCAGAACGACAGGTTTTTGAACGATAGGTCATGGTCGATGGGTTTGTCATCATCCTTCGCGTCCACCCGTCCTTCGCTTGGGGTCAGGATGCCACCTATCACCTGCAGGAGCGTTGATTTCCCGGATCCGTTCGGTCCGGTGATGGCGAATTTCCTTGAAGAGGATAGCTCCATATCCAGGTGTCTGAAGATCCATTCCCTGTTGAAGCGTTTTCCTGCATCAATCAGAGAGATCCTCATCGAGGCTGTTTTTTGAGAAGCGTTTGATGATTCCCCTGCCGCTTTCCCGTATGAAAGTCACGATCTCGTCGCGCTCATCTGTTACGGGAAATTCCTCTTCTATGTACTGTATGGCCTGGGTGGTGTTCATTCCCTTGTTATAGATATGCCGGTAGATATCCATGATGTGATTGACCTTATCAACGGTGAATCCTCTGCGCTTGAGTCCGACGGAGTTCACACCGGCATAGCTGAGTGGCTGCCTTCCTGCCTTGATGTACGGCGGCACATCTTTGCGTACCAGGGATCCGCCGGCAACGAATGCGTGCTGGCCTATATTCACGAACTGGTGTACTGCGCACATGCCAGCTAGGATGGCGTGGTCCCCGATGGTCACATGTCCCGCTACCTGAGTATTGTTGCTCAGGATGCAGTAGTCTCCAATGTTGCAATCGTGTGCGATATGGGTGTAGGCCATGATCAGGCAGTTCTTTCCGACCACCGTTTTTCTCCTGTCACCGGTCCCCCTGTGAATGGTCACGAACTCACGGATCGTGGTGTTGTCGCCGATTTCCACGGTCGTGTCTTCACCTTCGAACTTCAGGTCCTGTGGAATGGCACAGAGCACCGCACCCGGGAATACCCTGCAGTTTTTCCCGATCCTGGCACCTTCCATGATGGTGACGTTGCTGCCGATCCAGGTGCCTTCACCGATCTCGACATTCTGGTGGATCACCGTGAAAGGGTCGACTTTCACATTGGGTGCCAGCTTTGCGTTGGGATGGATATATGTGTGTGGATGGATCATGTTGCCGGTTATTTATTAATCATCCCTTCTCAGGCATCCTGGTTTTAAAAAAGGTTTCAGTTGACGTGTTGAAGATGCGCTATGTGAATGGTAAATGTAGAATTATAAATAAACCTCGCCATCAGCTTCTTTTTACAAGCTGCGCCATGAGTGTCGCTTCTGTCGCCACTTTGTTACCGATATACACCATGCCATGCATTTCGCATAATCCACGACGTATAGGCCCGACAAGTTCCATTTTCAGCAGCATGGTATCACCCGGAACCACTTTGTGTTTGAACTTGCAATTATCGATCTTCACGAAGTAGGTGTCGTATTCGCCGGGGGGGAGCGTGTTGATCGCCAGGATGCCACCTGTCTGTGCCAATGCCTCTATCTGGAGCACACCGGGCATGACAGGGTTGCCCGGGAAATGGCCGGCGAAGAAGGGTTCATTGAAGGTGACGTTCTTGAGTCCTACGATATGGGTGTCCGTCAGTTCGATGATTTTATCCACCAACAGGAAAGGATAGCGGTGTGGGAGTTTTTTTTCGATCTGTTGTGTGGTCATCACCGGCGGCTGGCTTGGGTCATATACAGGAACATCTTTCACATGCTTGTTCTTCCTGATATATTGTTTCACCATTTTCGCGAACTCAACATTTGATTGGTGTCCCGGGCGGTTTGCGATGATGTGTGCCTTGATGGGGTATCCTATCAGTGCGAGATCTCCAACGACATCGAGGAGCTTGTGCCTTGCCGGCTCATTGGGGAATCGCAATTCCAGGTTATTGAGATATCCTTCTGTCTTGACTTCTATCTTATCCTTCCGGAAAGCTTTTGCGAGCCTGGCCATCTCCTCTGAAGTGACCGGTTTATCGACCACCACGATGGCATTGTTGATATCTCCACCTTTGATGAGGTTGTGTTCCAGCAGGGCTTCCAGTTCGTGCAGGAAGCAGAACGTCCGGCAGGGAGCGATCTCAGATTTGAAGTCCCTGATGCTTTTCAGTCCCGCATGTTGTGTTCCCAACACAGGACTGTTGAAATCTATGAGTGTGGTGATCTTGTATTCCGTGGCAGGCATTGCGACCAGTTCCACCCGTTTCTCTTCGTTGTGGTAGGTTATGTTGGTATCGATGGTGTACCAGTTCTTTGCAGCGTCTTGTTCCTGCACGCCGGTTTCCTCGATGATCTCCACAAATGGCTGTGAGCTTCCGTCGATGATGGGGATCTCGGGGCCATTGATTTCGATGAGGCAATTATCCACGCCCATTCCGACAAGGGCTGCCATGACGTGTTCAATGGTACTCACTTTTGCCCCATTGTCCTCGATGGTGGTACCCCTAGAAGTATCGGTCACAAGGTCGCAATCGGCCTTTACGGTCGGCTGCCCCGGAAGGTCGATGCGTTTGAACTGTATGCCAAAGCCGGGGTTCGCCGGGTTCAGCGTCATGTCCACGTTGATGCCCGTATGCAATCCGGTTCCGGATATGCTGATCGGGGTCTTGATTGTATGCTGCAGGTCTGGATTGAATCCTGGCTTCATAGCCTTTTGGAATTTTGGTTGCAAAGATACCTTTTTTCCCTGCTTTTATACGGGATCGGTCTATCGGATGCAACATGTTTGTGAAGCGGTCAGAAGATTTTCTGCTGATTAGCCATCGATTGCTTTGATTTCGGCATCACACCCGTTCCGCCATGAACTGGTGCATGAGCTTTTCCAGTTCCTGAATTCTTTTTTCCAGTTCGGGGAGGTTCCTGTTGACGGCTTGTGCACGCAATGCTGAAGTATAGTCATAAGCGGGGGTGCCTGTAACGGCGGAATTCGGCGTCTTGATGGATTTGCTGACGCCGCTTTGGGCGTTGATGCGGCTCCCGTCTGCAATGGTGATATGGCCGACGATGCCTGCCTGTCCGCCTATCTGCACATGATTGCCGAGTTTGGTGCTGCCGCTGATGCCAGACTGTGCGGCGATCACCGTGTGCATACCAACTTCTACGTTATGAGCAATTTGAATGAGGTTATCGAGTTTGGCACCGGAGCGGATCAGTGTTGATCCCATGGTTGCCCTGTCGATACAGGCATTGGCCCCGATTTCGACATGATCTTCCACCACTACATTTCCGATCTGCGGGACTTTTCGGTAGGTACCATCCGCCTGCGGGGCAAATCCGAAACCATCGCTGCCGATGACAGATCCTGCATGTACGACCACATGGCTTCCAATGATGCAATCGTGGCATATTTTAACACCCGGTTGGATAACGCTGTAGGCACCCACACTTGCATTTTGACCGATATATGCCTGGGGATGGATCTTAGCGTGATCACCAATGACAGCATGTTCGCCAATGTAAGCGAAAGCACCTATGTATACGTCTTCACCGATCCGGGCGGTTTTAGAGATATAAGAAGGTTGTTCGATCCCGGTGAGTTGTTGTCCGACCATTTTTTGATATGCTGCCATAAGTCTGGCAAATGCGCTGTAGGCATCCGGTACCCGGATCAACGCTCCGTTGATCTGCCCTTTTATTTGTTGCCCTTCATTGATGATTATGACAGAGGCACCTGTCGTGTAGAGATATTCCTCGTATTTGGGGTTGGCAAGAAAAGCCAATTGCCCTGAAACGGCCTCCTCGATCTTTGCGAAGGAGCTGACAGATGCGGAACTATCCCCCTCCACATTTCCGTTGACGATGGCTGCGATCTGGGCGACGCTGAATTTCATATTGTGGTAATTGACTTTGGAAATCGGTTATCAATCTATCTTAACCCCGGCTGATCATATTGCAATATTATCAAAAACCGACATCTAACCATAATAGACAACCGGGTTGCATTTTTAGTTGCCCGGATAAAAACAAATGTAGAATTTTTTCACAGGCTGTGCGAGTGCGTTGTGGATCAGGGCGTTGTCGACCTGTGAAATATCCCTGACGGTACCATCCCGGAAAAGGATATTTATTCGTTCATCATCGGGATTGTAGAGGCTGTTCTGTGCCTGGCCCGTGAATGCGAGAAACGAAACGTCTTCGGGCCCGATCTGCAGGGCATGCATCAGTTCCTGTCTTTTTTCTTTTACTGTTTTTTCCGATACCGGTTCATTCTGGAGCCTTAGCTTGAACAGGACACGATTGAGTATCGCCTGACAGAGGATCGAGAGTATCTTGTCAGGATGTCTGCTCCATCGTTTGATCGCAGTTATCACATCGGTATCGTCCAACTGACAGAATAGTGCCAGGTGCTGCCCGATATTACCTTCGGGATCATTGAACAGAAAGCTGCCGAGGATGTCATCGGGCACGACCGCATGGTCACCATGCTGTTTCAGCCATCTGGCGCGCTCAAAGATCTTCACCAGCATTTTTTCCGCGCTGATCACGGTCTTGTGCAGATAGACCTGCCAATACATCAGCCGCCTGGACACCAGGAATTTCTCTATCGAATAGATGGCTTTCTCTTCCACCATCAGTGAACCTTCATGAACGGTCAGCATCTTGAGGATCCTGTCGTATCCGATGGTCCCTTCAATGACACCGGTGAAGAAGCTGTCACGCGCCAAATAATCCATTCGGTCCACATCCAGCTGTCCACTGATGAGCTGGTGCAGGAATTTTTTATGGTAGATACCTTTGAAGACTGAGATCGCCATGTCAAGCTTTCCTCCGAAAGTAGCGTTGAGTTCCTGCATGATCATGAGCGATATGTCTTCGTGATGCACATTCGGGATGACGATACTTTCCAGTGCATGGGAGAACGGTCCGTGGCCTATGTCATGGAGAAGGATCCCGATCTTGGCGGCTTGTTCCTCTTCAATGGTGATATCCACACCCTTACCCTTGAGTTCCTGCAGTGCGAGGGACATGAGGTGGTAGGCGCCCAGGGAATGGTGTAGGCGGGAGTGCATTGCACCAGGATAGACCAGGTGCGACAATGCCATTTGATTGATCCTTCGGAGCCGCTGGTACCATGGATGTGATATGATCTGGAAAATTAGCGGATCATCAAAGGTGATGAAACCGTGGACGGGGTCGTTGATGATCTTTCTAAAAGGCATTTCGGTTGTTTGGTCAAATAAAGTGCGAAGTTTGCAAAGGTACGATGCCGCAAGGGTTTTGGGCAAGACTGTCATTTTCCCTTGAAGTCAATCAACAAATCTGGAATATGTCATTGGCGAAGATCCTTTGGGTGGATGACGAGATGGAGAGCCTGCAGTCGCACCGCCTTTTTCTGGAGAACAAGGGTTATGAAGTGCATACGCTCACCAACGGATTCGATGCGGTCGACTTTGTGCGGGCAAATCTTGTTGATGTCGTCTTGCTGGATGAGACGATGCCGGGGATGACAGGATTGGAAACGCTGGCACGGATCAAAGAAGTGGACCGGCATATTCCCGTGGTGTTGATCACCAAGAACGAGACGGAGAACCTCATGGATGAGGCCATCGGCTCGCAGATCAGTGATTATCTCATCAAGCCGGTCAATCCCAGTCAAGTGCTGTTGAGTCTTAAAAAAATCATTGATAATAAGCGGCTTGTGGCAGAGCGGACGACCACTGTGTATCAACAACAGTTTCGCAGCCTGTTCACCGCCCTGAATAGTGACCCCGACCATCAGCAGTGGATGGAGATCTACCAAAAGCTTTGTTATTGGGAGTTGGAGATGGAGAAAAGTGACAGTCCGGAGATGCAGGAAGTACATCAGTCGCAGAAGCATGAGGCGAATGCTGAATTCTTCCGGTTCGTGTCACGGCATTATCTCGATTGGGTATCGCCCAAGACAAAGGATGCCCCGGTGATGAGCCATTCCCTTTTCCGGAACAAAGTGCTGCCCTTCATCGAAAAGGGGGAACCCATGATCTGGTTGTTGATAGATAATCTACGGTATGATCAGTGGAAAGCCATAGAGCCTGTCTTTGCCGAGACCTTCCGCATCCAAACGGAGGATACTTTCTACAGCATACTACCCACTGCGACGCAGTATACCCGGAATGCCATCTTCGCCGGTCTGTTGCCGGTTGATATTGAAAAACAATTTTCGGCACTTTGGCGCAACGACGAGGATGAGGGCGGTAAGAATCTTTCAGAGGAGGAATTCTTGCGCGCGCAATTAAAAAGGCTTGGAAGAGGTGATATCCGGTTCTCATACAATAAGATCGTCTCGAACCAGGAGGCTTTAAAGCTGGCGGAGCATGCCCATAATCTGCTGAATTTCGACCTGTCCGTCATCGTCTATAATTTCGTCGATATGCTCAGCCATGCCCGTACGGAGATGGAAGTGCTCAAGGAGCTTGCGAGCGACGAGGGCAGCTACCGGAGCCTCACGAAAAGCTGGTTCATTCATTCACCGCTTCATCAGGCCCTCCGGAAAATCGCAGATAAAAAGATCAGCATCATACTCTGTACCGACCATGGAAGTGTGCAGGTGAAGACCCCCGTGAAAGTCATCGGTGATCGTCAGACCTCATCAAACCTCCGTTATAAGCATGGCCGCAACCTTAACTATGAAGCCCGGGACGTGCTCGCGTTCAGGGATCCCCGACAAGCCGGCCTTCCGATGCCTACGGTCAACTCCTCATACATCTTCGCGCGCGAGGATCGATTCCTGTGCTATCCGAACAATTATAGCCATTATGCACATTATTACCGGAACACATTCCAGCATGGGGGTGTGTCAATGGAAGAGATGATCGTGCCTGTGGTGAGGATGGTGTCGAAGTAGCAGCAGTTTGCTGAATCATTAGGGATGCACCACTCCGGGATTGCATTCAGGATGGATGCGGATGTATGTGGGAGAAATGAACATTGCCGGTCGCCAGTCAGGAACCGTATCCCTCTTCCATCCAGTTCTTTCCTATCCAACGGAAGGCACCTTTTTCATTGATCCCATCCAGTAAAACCTTCAATCTATTCGTTAAAAGAATCGTTTATGCGTAATACGCATAAATTTCATGCTTAATATGCATAATTGATGTGCTGCTTACATGACTATTTCAGTGGGTGGAGCTTCCGATCCAGAGATTTACCATCGCAGCTCCCTGGCTTTTTCTGCTGGTATAGACGCTATCCTGTGCCACTGCGATGATTTCTCCGTCGCTGCCAAGATCCCAGAGTTTGCCGCGAAGGGGAACGATCATTCCGTAATGTGCGGTTGTTTGTTTGATCCTTGATGGGATGGTGTATTTCAGCCAGGCATCCCTCAGGGTGATGCGTCCGCTATCGGATGGGGAGGCGTCAGCCGGCATGGGGAATCCGCTGTATCCGGTCCATGGTTTGTCCATATTGTTATTCCCGGAAGTGAATGATGGCACAAGGATCAGTTGTGGTTCATGGTTTTTGAAAGAAGTATAGCTTTCCGGGAACCAGGCATCGGCGCAGACGAGTACGGAGGTCTTTCCGGTGGGAAGGTTGAATACCGGGTTTTGGCTGGTTGGCACTTTGGCGACGAACGGTTTTTCCTCTGCTGTGGGAAAGGATTTGTGCACAAGTGCAGGCTGGATGCTGCCATCGGCGTTGAAGACGGCAGATACGTTGTATAGTGGTCCCATCCTGATGCGGATCCTGCCATTTTCGATCACTGGATTGGGCAGCAGTATTGACCCTGCCACAATGCTCACCCTGTATTTTTTTGACAGATCGCTGAAGACCTCCTGATATATTCGGGCCATGCCTATTCCTTTGCTCGAAAATAGGCTATGCAGGAGTTTGTCTTCTGCCTCATCCGGCGCCGTGAACCAGTCGCGCAGATACATGAAGAAGTTCGAGGCGAGATAGGTTGTCATGGCCGTTTTGATGGATTCGGCTTCGTAGATGGTATTTTTTTCTCCTTCTATCAGGAGCCAGGTGCCGATGTATTCGGGGAATAAGACGGTTGTCTTTGGCGTCAGCCATCCTTTCAGTGCTGCAGCCTGCATGTATCCGTCAAGTTTGTTGAGAAAATGTTGTTTTGATGCATAGTCGATGGGCATCATGTAAGGGCTGATGCCCAGGATGCTTCCGTTTCCGGTATTGGTATGGATCTCGAATGTCGTGTCGAGATGGAGGTGTATGTCTACCGGGAGTCGTTTTCTTCCATAACCTGCCCATGTGAAGTACACGGCGAGGATGACGGCCAGTGTGACGGAAAATATCCTGAATCCTTTTTGCATGGAGTTGTTTGTGCGGTTAAAGTCTATACCTTGGTCAGAGGGAATTCCTCAAGGTAAGTGCAAAAGGCACTTCCGTCTGTTTTTGTTCATGGTTCAGGATCATTTTTGCGGCTAATTCGCCCATTGCCCTGAAATCTGTCGATATGGTCGTGATTCCATCGAGGATGAATCTTTTCCAGGGGGTTTCGTTATAGGATATGATGCCGATGTCTTGTCCGAGTAATAGATCTGAGGACTGCACTTTCTCCAACAGAGAGATCAGGTCGTCTTCCATGAGGTTGATATATGCCTCGCCTTGTCGGATCTGTCCGGAGGAGATATCTTCCACGATGCTTCGGTTGAAGGCGTATTCGCTGCAGAATTTCTCGAAACCGAAGCGTATCTCTTCCGGGAAATAGCGTTGCGGATGAAATACCAGTTTAAGGGTATGATACCTCGACAATTGCGGCAGTGCTTCCTTCAGTGCATGGAAGATATCCTTCTCAAAATTCTCGTATACGGCACCATAAGTCCGGTGGATGCCCGGTATGAGTTTGTCCATCAGAATGAGCTGTCCTTCTCCGATGGCATTGATGACTTCTGCGGCATGTTCTCCACCTTCCAGGAAATGTGGGATGATGACGTGATGGGTGTATCCTTCTTTTCTGTTCCTGACGAGTTTCCGGAAAAGGCTGAAATCGTTGTTGTAGATGTAGAAATCGATGGCGGCATGTTCGCCGAGTGTAGCGGCGAATGCATCATAGATGATTTTTTTATGGGCACTGAGTTTATTGAACAGCAGGAATACCCGGATGAGTTTTTGTATTTCGGTGTTCGCGATAAAATAGCCTTTCCCTGGGATCGAGCCTACGACGCCCTGTTTTTTGAGTTGCCGGTAAGCCCTTTCAGCCGTGTCCCTGGCGATGCTCAGCTCAAAGCTGAGGTCGTTGATGGATGGCAGGACATAATCCTTCCCGATATGCCCGTTTTCCATTGCGCGCAGGATCGAGTATGCGATCTGCAGGTATTTCGGGGTGATGGATTGTTCGTCAATCAGTATATGGCGGTAGATATTCTCCGATGTCATGATAAATTCGTTGATCGCCAGCGGCGAAGACCGCTGCGAAATATAAAATTAGCGCATCGTCATCATAATCCCTGACAGGAAACATCTGTTGTCCACAGGATAGGCCATGACAGTATTGGTCCTGCTGGGAAGTAATTTTATACCTTCATCGATCAACATAATATACATCTATGCCGACCAAGAGCCAGACATTCAAGCATGTGAGCTATCTGTGGGACGAACAAAAAGCAGCTGCACTGGAGGGCGACGAGGTGGGCCTGCTTGTGTATCGCTCCAACCTCCTTGGGGCCGACCTTCGCCTGACCAATTATGGTGGTGGGAATACTTCCTGCAAGGTGACCGCCAGGGACCCACTGACGGATGTTGACACTCAAGTCATGTGGGTTAAAGGCAGTGGCGGGGATCTGGGCACGATGCAGCGGAGTGGACTTGCCGCTTTGTATGTTGACCGACTGCAGGGCCTGGAAAAAGTCTATCATGGCAAGGATCAGGAGGATGAGATGGTAGCGTTGTTCAACCATTGCATCTTCGATCTGGCTTCTAAAGCACCATCGATTGATACGCCCTTGCATGGTTTCCTGCCGTTTCGGCATATAGACCATTTGCATCCTGACGCGGCGATCGCCATTGCGGCGGCAAAGGATGGTGAGCGCATCACCCGGGAATTGTTCGGTGGAAGCATCGGATGGGTAGGTTGGCAAAGGCCGGGCTTTGACCTCGGACTTCAACTCCGCAAGTGCCTTCAGGATAACCCCGGCATTCGGGGTATCATGCTGGGGTCGCACGGCCTGTTCACATGGGGGGATAACGCCTATGACTGTTATATGAACACCCTTGAGGTGATTGAGCGATGTGCCGAATTCATTGAAAGCAGCTGCATTTCGAAGGGTGTGTCTTTCGGTGGGGCCCGATTGGATGCGCTCTCTCCGGAACTTCGGCGGCAGCAGGCTGCGGCACTGGCACCGGTCCTCCGCGGTCTTTGTGCTGAACGGCAAAGTATGATCGGGCATTTCACGGATGACGATCGGGTGCTGGCATTCATCAATTCGAATGATCTTGGCCGGTTGGCACCTATGGGCACCAGTTGCCCGGATCATTTCCTGCGTACCAAGATCTCGCCTTTGGTGCTGACCCTCGCGCCGGACGAGGATCTTTCTGACACGGGTCTTCTTCGTGAAAAAATAACTCCTTTGTTCGAAGACTACAGGGCACTATATGCAGGGTATTACGATGCCTGTAGGCATGCTGACAGTCCGGCCATGCGTGATCCGAATCCTGTCGTCATATTGTACCCTGGCGTAGGTATGTTCACCTTCTCAAAAGACAAGCAAACAGCCCGTGTGGCTGCGGAGTTCTATATCAACGCCATCAATGTGATGCGTGGTTCGGAAGCGATATCCTCATACACGTCCTTGCCCCGTCAGGAGGCTTTCAACATTGAATACTGGCTGCTGGAGGAAGCCAAGCTCCAGCGTATGCCTAAGCCCCGTGCCCTCAGCGGAAAGGTCGCATTGGTCACCGGCAGCGGTGGTGGTATCGGCAAGGCCATCGCCCGAAAGCTCGCCGGAGAAGGTGCCTGTGTGATCCTGAATGATATGAATGAGGAAAGGCTGGCAGATGTGAAGGTTGAGTTTGAAAAAGACTTTGGCAAGGATGCGGTCGTTGTGGCGAGGCTTGATGTAACGGATGCATCGACCATTGCGTCTGCCTTTTCGTTGTGCAGCCTTGCGTTCGGAGGGGTGGATATTGTTGTCAACAACGCCGGGCTTTCCATATCAAAGACTATTGATGACCATACTGAAAAGGACTGGGATATCCTCTATGATGTCCTTGTCAAGGGTCAGTTTCTTGTGACACAGCAGGCTTCAAGGGTCATGCGCAAACAGGGATCTGGTGGAGACATCATCAATATTGTCAGTAAGAACGCCCTGGTCAGCGGTCCGAATAACGCCGGCTATGGGTCTGCCAAGGCCGCACAATTGCACCTGGCGAGGCTCAATGCGGCGGAGCTTGGAAAAGACAGGATCCGTGTGAATGTAGTGAATCCTGATGCGGTGATATCCGGCAGTAATATCTGGAGTGGTGGATGGGCGGAAGGCCGGGCAAAGGCATACGGGATAACGATCGGGGAGTTGCCGGCGTACTATGCCGGACGGACGCTCCTGGGAGAGGTCATACTACCTGAGGATATCGCCAATGCTTGTTTCGCGTTGGTGGGTGGGCTTCTGAATAAATCCACCGGGAATATCATCAATGTGGATGGTGGGGTTGCCGCTGCATTTGTGCGTTAACGGATACCTCGTATCTTTTCCTGCAAAAATACGTTCAGCTGATGAAGGTTGGGTTGTTCATTCCTTGTTTTGTGGATCAGTTCTACCCTCAGGTCGGCATGGCCACGCTTGGCTTGTTGGAGCGTTTAGGGTGTAGGGTGCATTTTCCGACCGATCAGACTTGTTGTGGGCAACCCATGGCAAACAGCGGTATGGCTGTTTTAGGTAGTGGATGCGACCGGAATTTCATCGCGAATTTTGCAGGCTGCGACCATATCGTGGCTCCTTCCGGCAGCTGTGTGCTGCATCTGAAAGAACATTTACGGGATGAGCGCAATCCTGAGGAAGCACTTCGCATCCGTTCGAACATCTTTGAACTGACAGAATACCTTACGGATATCCTGAAGGTATCATCGCTTGATTCATCGTTCCCGCACAAGGTCGGTTTCCATGCCAGCTGTCATGGACAAAGGGGCCTGCATCTTTCATCCATGAGTGAGCGGGTGCTGCCATCTTTCTCAAAACCCGGTCAGCTGCTCGCGATGGTCTCCGGACTGGAAATCTGCCAGCCCGTCCGCACTGATGAATGTTGCGGCTTTGGTGGTACGTTCAGCGTATTTGAAGAAGCCGTCAGTGTGCGGATGGGTAAGGACAGGATCACAGAGCATGCTGACAACGGCGTGGAATACATCACCGGTGTCGATACGAGTTGCCTCATGCATATGGAGGGATTGCTCCGTCGTGCAGGCAGTAGGATGCGCACGATTCATATAGCGGAAATCCTTAATAGCAGACCATGAGTACACCGACACATGCATCGGCGGCAGAACGTTTCATCCGTGATGAAGCACGCACGCATTGGCATGACGAGACGCTTTGGTTCGTCCGGCAGAAGCGAGACAAGGCGGCCCATGGTCTCCCTGAATGGGAGCAGTTGCGTGACTGGGCTTCACAGA
>JBIKIB010000309.1:0-4837 GCA_044361845.1 Chitinophagaceae bacterium
TCCTTTCTTTCGGTCGTATGTGCCGATCTGGTATTGTGGCAGCAGTGCGTTATAATTCCATGATCCTGTGCGCTGGCTGAAATAGACGGTATTCCCATCGGCACTGACGAATGGGTCGATGGTCTTCAGGCTGGCAGACTGGTCGGTCAGCTGCAACCCTCCGCCTCCATCCTTGTGGTAGATCCAAAGCTTCGGGATCCGACGCCCTCTGGATGCAATGATGTATTCTCCGTCCGGAGTCCATACCGCCGATGGAAAGTCTTCACTTTGGTCTTTGGTCAACTGTACCGTATCCTTCTTCTCCATATCGATGTACCAGATGTTATCACTACCGGTCCGGTCGCTGGTGAAGAGGATCTTCTTGCCATCCGGACTGTATCGGGGATGCGTCTCATATGCGATCCCCTTCGTGACCGGAGTGGCCACCCCACCCGACACCGGCATGGTGTAGATATCACCCATCAGGTCGAATGCGATCCTGCTGCCGTCTGGACTGATGTCCACACTCATCCAGGTGCCTTCGCTCGTGGTGAATTTCACCTCTCTTTCGGGCTTGAGGGGGAGATCCCGGAAAGCAGTATACACCATCGTATCCTTACGCATGGTGTCTGCCGCCGGTTGACTCGTGTTAAGCGGAAGATTGATACTACTTAACGGCTCTTGTTTTGTGAACATGAAAACAGCCATGAACATCATGGGGATCAGCATCAGGGATCTGGGCATCTTGATTCAGTTTTTGAGAAATTTTAATGGTTTGCGGCTTCTCGTTGTGGGGGATCATTAGCACTACTGTTGTTGCGAAGTACAAATGTTTGTTTTACCACAAATGTTTCTACGAAGTACGTCAGCCCCCATAAAGCAAAATCGCTGCTAGCTGCTGCCATATCTTTCGTTTGGTCGTATGTGGCTTTGGATTTAATTGTCATATTTAGAAAAAGTCGTAAAAGTTTTACCGTCATAACGACTTAAACCAAAAAATTTTGTTCCAAACCACAAATTGCCGTTTTTGTCTTTCAGAACATTCATAACTGCATTATTTACAAGTCCATTTTTTTCGTTAAAATTTTTATATGTTTTACCATCATAATACCAAACTCCGCTGTCAGAAGTCGTAACCCAAAAATTATTCTTGTCATCTTGCAGGATAGCTTTTGCCCCTCGACTGTCAAAACCTTCTTTTCTTCCGATGGTTGTAAACGTTTTACCATTGTAATAGCAAATGCCGTGGTCTCTTGTCGCAAACCAAATATTCCCTACATTGTCTTCCGTCATTGAAAAAATCATATCGTCTGTGATATTTTCTTGCGATGGAGAATATGAGGTGCTTAGCCTATTTTCGAAAGTACGCTGTGGATTGTTGAATTTCCTTTTGTCTTGGTTTGTTTTATAATAGTCTTCGGATGGAAGAAAGTTTTTGAAATCTTTTCCATCATATCTCCACACACCACCGCCATTCCACGAGCTAAACCATATATTCCCATTTTTATCTTGCAAAATGTCAAGGATAAACTGATTATTTTCTCCAAGATTATATTCTTGTTTATTGCTATTCAGAAAATTATCCAATGTTTTTCCATTGTAGCGATAAATTCCGTTTACACCAGTCCCAAACCATAAATCACCTTCTCTATCTTCTAACATACAGGTGATACTGAATGTATCAAGTACAGGATGTTTTTTAAATATTGTATCTTCATACACACAAATTCCACGGTTTGTGCCAAGCAAAAGCTTGCCTGATTTGTCTTGAATAATTGCAACTACATTATTACTGCACAATCCATCTTTAATGGTAAAATTGGTAAATGATATGCCGTCATAACGATAAATTCCTTCGCCCCTAATACTGAACCACAGATTACCGTCTTTGTCAAGCAATTGGCACACTAAAACCTCGCTTTGTGTTCCCTGAGTCCGGATAATTTTTGGATATTGTTCAGTTTTATGGGTTGAATTTATATTGTTTTTCGTCTGGTTTGTTGAAGTCTGTCCGTTACAAGATGTAAAAAAAATGGATATTAACAGTAAAGAAATGGTTGGTTTTTTTAGTTTACAGCTTGTCACTTGTCTGAATATTTTTGATGGCGGTTTATATTGTTTCTGGTTTGCAGGTGGTCGCTGATGGTTGCAGCTAACAGGGTTATATGCACACAAGGGCTCCGCATTCTTCCATGCCAAAGGCATGAAAGACGGATCCCTATTTTATGGGTGTACAATGCTCCGCTAGGATCCTCACTTTTCCATCGTGCTTCACGATGGTGATGCTGCATCGCTGGCGATCATTGAATGCCTCGCCGTGATAGATCCCCTTTCCCTTCCAGACGGTGTTCACCACCGCCGTGTTCCCTTCTATCTCCACCGTCAGGTTCTCCCTTTCCATGGTCTGCAGGGTGTAGATGTCTGAGCCGGCCGTACCAACCAGACTGCCCCGGTCGAAGACATTGCCCGATTGAGTGTAATAAACGTATTTTTCTGAGAGGACGGAGTCCACGATCCGGGCATTTTTCGTTTGCCAGCCTTCGTCAAATGTCATGATCACCGCTATGACCTCATCGTTCGTAAGGACGGGGTCATCTTCCCGGCAGGCGGAAAGAAGTGAAATAAGGGAGATAAAGGCAAAGATCCGGCCCATGGGATTTGTGAATGTTTGGATTGACAAATTAATCATTTATCAGACAAGATTTTATTTTTCAAGTCCATTCGTGTTATGCGCATCGGTCAGCCTTCAGGATCCGGTATACGATATTTCGATTTTTCCGTTCACCATGATAGGCAATGTCTTCTTCCCCTATTCTGACCGCTCCCAGCTTTTCCATCGCCTTCTGGGATCTGATATTATTGACCCCAACATGGAACACCACCTGGTCCACATAGCGGAATGCATGTTCGAGCATAAGGGTTTTCACGGCATCATTGATGGATCTTCCCCAGCAGGCACGGTCGAAAAAAGTGTACCCGATCTTGACCTCACAATACTCGGGGAAATGATCATAAAACCGGGTGCAACCGATCGCTATGCCACTTAATGGATCCCTGATGATGAATGCCCCGCCTGATGCCATGGCTCCTTCAAAAAAGATGGTGAATACTTCCCTTTTGTACCGGTCCGGATTCGGGTGTTGTTCCCAGATCAAGGGGTCTGACGCTACGTCATATAATTCCTCGAAGTCACCAGGACGGAGGGGATGCAGCTCGGCTAGCGTGTTTCGCAGATGTTCGGGTTGAAGTTCCATACGTGATGTTTGATCTTTTACCAGCGGCCTGCCAGTTCGATGACCTCGCAGTCCCGGATTTCTTTTCCGTCTATTGAAAATCGCAGTAGGGTCCTTACTTTTTGCCATCCTTGCCGGCCGGCAGCGCCGGGATTCATGTGCAGGCATTCGATCACCGGATCGAACATGACCTTCAGGATATGCGAATGTCCGCTGATGAAGAGTTTCACCGATCGGTCCTTCATCGCCGCTTTCGCCACTTTCGTGTACCGCCCCGGATAGCCACCGATATGCACCATGAGTACCGGCACTTCTTCACAATCCCATCGAAGGATCTCCGGAAATCGGTTCCTTGCCTCCTGCCCGTCGATGTTTCCGAATACGCCCCGCAGCGGCCGGAAGGCTTCCAGCTTTTCCACAAGCTCCATGCTGCCGAAATCACCCGCATGCCAGACCTCATCACAGCTTTCGAAATGCCTGAAGACGGCATCATCAAGATACCCATGCGTGTCTGAGATCAGTCCGATCTTTTTCAAATAAAAACTGTTGTATCTTTAAACCTATTGTCAGCACATGCCATTCTACCGCAATTTCACATATTGGATCGATAAACGGAAGTGGAAATACGTATTTCTGCTGTCCACACTCGAACTTTCCCTTTGCTGATCCTGCCCATTTTTGTCGATCCCTGACAGAACATTCGACTGACAGCAAACGCATCACTCGTTTAACACATTACCATACCATGCCGCATTACCAGAGAATGGGTAATATACCCCATAAACGCCATACACAATTCCGAAAGCCAGATGGTTCGCTCTATGCGGAGCAACTCTTCTCCACCGAAGGCTTTTCGAACGATTACACCTTGCTCTATCATTGCCATCCCCCGACACAGATCATCAGAACAGAACCTCAATACAGCGTCGCACCCGATGTCGCAGAGGAAAAGATGCTCCGGCATCGCTGCTTCGAAGGATTCCATCTCCTGCCCATGAGGGATTTTCTTGCCAGCCGTATGCCCATCCTCGTGAACAACGATTGCCATATCGTGCTGGCAGCTCCACAGGAAGGGATGCAGGACTATTTCTACAAGAATGCCGATGCCGATGAGTTGATCTTCGTGCATGAAGGATCAGGGGTGCTGCACACTTTATACGGTGAGCTTGCTTTCGGATACGGAGATTACCTCGTCATCCCGAGGGGGACGATCTATCAGATCAGCTTTGCAACGGAAAATAATCGCCTCCTCATCGTCGAATCATTCAGCTCCATCCGATATCCAAAAAGATATTTAAGCAAATACGGTCAACTGCTGGAACATGCGCCCTACTGTGAACGGGATATTCGCACACCCTCATCACTCAAGACATTTGACGAGAAAGGGGATTTCCTCATCCGTACCAAGAAAAAAGGAATGATGTATGGCCTGCATTATGCACATCATCCGTTCGATGTCGTCGGATGGGATGGATGCTGCTACCCTTATGCCTTCAGCATACACGACTTTGAACCCATCACCGGCCGAGTACACCAGCCCCCACCGGTACACCAGACGTTCGAGGCGAATAACTTCGTCGTGTGTTCGTTCGTGCCCAGACTGTACGACTACCACCCACAGGCCA
>JBIKIB010000310.1:0-4810 GCA_044361845.1 Chitinophagaceae bacterium
GGACAGATAGCTCCCCAAAGCATCCACCTCACCGGGAAGGAACCCCAGCCGGTGCATGCCTGTGTCAAGTTTTATGTGTACAGGGAATTCCTGTATGCCTTGCGATTTCAGATAATCTTCGAAGGCCGAAGCGATGCCGAATGAATACAACTCAGGCTGAAGGTCATGATCGGCCAGTAAAGGAAATGTCGCAGGCTCGGGATTCATGACCATGATGGGCAGTCTGATACCTGCCTTCCGGAGTTCCACCCCTTCATCAGCATATGCCACCGCAAGCCAGTCAGCTCGATGAAACTGCAGCAGATTCGCGATCTCATAAGCACCGGCTCCGTAAGAGAAAGCCTTGACCATCACCATGAGCCGGGTATCTTTGCCGAGCATACGGCGATAACAGGCCAGATTCTGTGCTATCGCAGTCAGGTTGATCTCCAGCACCGTCTGGTGTGTCTTCAATTCGAGCAGCTGGGTGATGCGCTCAAATCCAAATGCCCGGGCACCCTTGATCAAAATGGTCTCATCCCTGAAATGGGAAGGATGGAAATATTCCAGGAACAGATCTGTCGCGGGATGGAATTCCACCTCGGGTAGCATCCCTTCAAATGATCGGGCATGTGCAGTGATCTCCGGACCAATACCGATCAAACGGTCAACCCCATGCCGTTGGAGTGTTTGGGCAATATCCCGGTACAAAGCCTGTCCGGATCGGCCGCTCTGAAGGATATCGGACAGAATGACCGTACGTCGCTGATGCCGGCGCTGGTTCGACATGAAATCCAAAGCGAGCTGGAGCGCACTCCAATCGGCATTGTAGCTGTCGTTGATCAGGGCACAACGATTCAAGCCGTCTTTCAGCTCTAATCGCATGGAAAGGGATGGCAGTTGCAGCATTCTCTCGCGGATGATGTCCGCAGCATAACCCAAATGGATCATCACGGCCCAGCAATGCATCGCATTCTCCACCGATGCTTTGTCTGTGAAGGGAATCGTGACGCTGAAGGGATGATGGTCACATATCGCAAAAACCTGGGTGTGATGCTCAGAAACCAGCGACTCAGTGATGCGCAAACCGGCTTCTGCATGCCGACCCCAGGTGAAACAACGAAGCGCTATTTCCTCTCCACGCATTCGTGACCGAGAGAGGACCGCCTCATCCACAAACAGATGGTCCTTGCAATAGATAAGCCAGCGCACATGATCGAAAAGCTTGCATTTCTCCGCTGCTTTCTCAGCCTTACCAGAGAAACCCTCATCATGTGCATCGCCGATATTCGTGAAAATTCCGATGTCGGGTCTGATCATCGTTTCGAGTGCCGACATCTCCCCGTTCACAGAAATGCCAGCCTCAAAAATTCCAAGCGTATCGCCCGGCTTTATCTGCCACACACTCAATGGTACACCGATCTGTGAATTATAACTCCTCGGACTGCGCACGATCCTGTGATCCGGAGACAATAGATGGTTCAGCCACTCCTTCACGATGGTCTTTCCGTTGCTGCCTGTAATGCCAATGACCGGGAAATGAAACCTTGCCCTGTGCGCCGCGGCGACCTGCTGCAAAGCAACCAATGTATCGGATACCCTAATGATGCACGCATCAGTCAGAATTTCCGCATCCGTCCCTTCACTCGTTACAAATATCCGTACACCCCGCTGGTACAACTCCGGGATGAAAAGATGACCGTTCCGCCGGGGGGTTACAAGTGCAAAAAAAACTGTGCTTGCCGGAAATACCAACTTCCGGCTATCCACTAGGATGTGATCTGCCTGGAGATCTGCAGGATAGGTATCAAGGATCACTCCTCCCGTCCATTCGGCGATCTCGCGAGGCGTGTATCCATTGCCAGGATCAGGATGTGGTTCCGTTACGGGCATCCCGGATGGCTTTTTGTCGCCGGTGATTGATTGAATACAGGATCGAAACGACCAGGCATGTTACGATCACAGCCAATGAAATAAAGATATTGATACGAATATCAAAATACTCCAGAAGCATCTTTACACCGATGAATGCCAATACAACGGCAATTCCCTGCTGCAGAAAATCAAACTGGTCGACGGCTCCTCGAAGGAGAAAAAACAGCGAACGAAGTCCGAGGATCGCAAAGATGTTGGAAGAATAGATCACAAGCTTGTCATCCGCCGTGAATGCTGCACTGGCATTGTCCCGCACCAATGACACCACCGTAGGAATGGAGTCGAGCGCAAAAGCAAGGTCCACACCTGCCAACATGATCACCACAACAGAAAGCGTGGTGAAGAACACCTTTCCATGAAGTTGCACGAAGTACCTTCCCTTTGGTTCGATCTCCGATAACCGCAGGAATTTCTTCATGAACTTATAGATTTTCGTCTCTCCCGGGTCAAACTCCGCATCATCCTTCTTGAAGAAAAGTGTATAGCCTGTGTAAATAAGGAAAACACCAAAGACATACAGGATCCAATGAAAACGCTCGATCAGCCCGATGCCAACCGCAATGAAAATGATCCGGAAAACGATGGCAAGGATGATACCAATCAGTAAAGCCCTGCCGGCATCTGACTCCTCCACTTTGAAATAGGTGAAAATGAGGATGAACACAAAAATATTATCCACACTCAACGACCATTCCATCAGGTAGGCCGTGAAATATTTTGTGGCGACGAGTGGTGTTTTTTCAATCCACAGGAATATGCAGAAAGCCATTGAAAGCAATACCCAGAAGATGGTCTGATACAATGCCTTCTTCATGGTGATCGAAACGTTTCTCTTGCTCATCAAACCAAGGTCGAATACCAGTGCCGCTGTGAGCAAAATGCCGAATGTCAAATAGGTGATCTGGTCGGGAGTCATATTATGTGGATTAAGCCGCGTCAACGTTCATGCATCACGCACGGCAGAATCGGTAAAGTTATGATAAAAGCGTTTATTAAGAGAGTCACTGTGCCTTGCTGTACCTCCTTCGGCGCCATGACTGGAAACCTGCGATCAGCATCATGACAAGTGCCATCGGAGCGATGATGTTCAGCCATTGCCACATGTTCTTTTCCGCATCGACCTTCTTCTCATCCAGCAACCGGAGGGTATAATCCTTCCCCCTGGCTTCAAGTATCCCCGAATCATCCGTGAGGTATTCGAGCGTATTGAGCAGAAACTCCCTGTTGGCATATTGCTGACGGGTATAGCTGTTCATTCCCATCATAAGAGGTCCATCCTGCTGCGAGATCGCATTCAAGGCCAGATCGCCATCCGCGATCACGACCATCCTGTTTTCGGCAGCACAAGCCGTTTTAAAAGGACTGCCATATACCCGCGCCAAAGTATCTGCAGCTGCGGCAGAGATCCTGTTGGCGAAGAGTGACTGGAAACGACCTTCCAGCAACACCGCAACGGGGATGTTTGATCTGTTGAAATCTTGCAGATCCTCTTCCCTGCGGATGCTGGCCCATTCCACCCGCGCCGGTGTCTGCAAGGACCTCGCCGTATTGGAGGTCGCCAGCAGCACGGTCTTGCGGATACCGGGGGCATTCACCGTATCGATGGAATGAGGAAACTGTGCCACGACATAGTCAAGATTCCTGGCGACAGGATGATCCGTATAATTACTCAGCAAGGGAAAATAGGGCCATGGCAATAGTTGGACCTGCGGCTTGTCGCCCACATTCCCAATGACCGAAGGAATGCCGTCGTTCTGGAGATCCTGAACAAGATCTTTATTCACCCTTACCCCATAGCGGAACAGCTGATCGTCCAGGTTCAGCCCGAGATCGAAAGCAATGAACTGCCCCTCACTCCGCTGGAGACTGTCCAGATTGGCATACAAATTATCGAGCATCCATACGACGCGACCTCCCCGCATGATATACTGGTCGATCTTCATCTTCTGCCCCTCGCTGAAGCGGATCATAGGCTTCACGATGCAAATCGCACTGAAGGCCGAAGGAATGACAGCAACACTATCAATGGGAAGGATGCTGAAATTATAGTTCGGCCGAAGCGTCTTCTCGATCAGATCATACACCGTGTAGTCCAGTGGCTCTCCGTTGCCTGCCAGATAACCCACCAATGGCACCGTATCCCGGGTGACTTTCCGGATGGCATTCGCAAGCTTGTATTCAAGCAAGGCATCCGCATTGTTCAACGCATCCAGTCCGCCGGCTGCCTGACCCTGTAAGAGATCAACACCCGTCACCCTATCGCCACACCGGATGACAGCACCCGGGAAGAGCAGCGTCTCCTCCTGCCCCTCTCCTTTCTTCGTTTGCGCTTTTACGTTAGTTGGGTTGATGCCGAGCTGCTGCAGTGAATCATATATGCCGTATCGTGCCGTATCGGCAAGGTCACCACCAGGCCTTTGGAAACGGAAACTGATATTATTCGGTGCGATTTCCCGGAAGTCGGCAAGCAAGTCTTCCGTGCTGCCGGCAAGCTTCCTGAATCCGGCGGGCATCTCTCCCTCTAAAAGGACTTCGATGCTCACCCTTTCATCAAGGTTTTCCAGCAATGCACGGGTCGGCTCAGAGATCGTGAATCGTCTCTCCGCTGTCAGGTCGAGCCGTATATGGAACACTGCAGAAAGAAGGTTGACGACAACCAGGAACAGCAGTACCCAGACCCATCCGAATGAAGCATATAGCAAGCGGTTCATCATGATCATTCAGCGTTTCACGAGGGTATGCGCAGTGAGGTAAAGGAAAAAAAAGATCGTGCTCCCAAAATACAGGATATCCCTCGTGTCGATCACACCACGACTCATGCTCCGGTAATGGGAGTCGATACCGATCATGTCCACAAAATAACCCGGCCAGCCAGCCATCACAGGCAGACTGGCCA